>JAFZGE010000176.1 GCA_017555545.1 Alistipes sp. | reverse complement strand
ATTCATAGACTGCGATTGGTTTGTCCGAGCAGGTGCAGATTACCGCTTCGGGTTTGTCTTTGAGGTTGATGCGCATTCCGCCGTTTTCGGTCTCGACGTAGATGAAGGCGATGTGGTGTTCGGGCAACATCGGGTGAGCTACGCTGCCGACCTCGACCTTAATCTTGCAGCCGTCCAGACGGGTTACTACCGGCACGTGCTTTTCTGTGCTTGCGTCTACGGTGTTGGGAATCAGTTCTACCATATTTTCTCCGCAGCAAACTACCGGAACTTTGCTATCTACTACTTTCTCTATTACGTTACCACAGTGGTTACACTTATAAAATTTAGTTGCCATAATATCTTAGTCTTTATTGGTTATACATTGTTGTTGTTTTCTGTTGCAAAAATAGGACTAAAATATCATAAGTCAAAACTAAATATTTTTATACAATCATAACCTTTTATTTATATCAAGATGTTAACTTGCAGAAAATAAAAGGGATAGGAAGCAGACAACCACTTCCTATCCCTATAAAAAAATCTAAATAACCTTGTTATACGGCTCTTTAGAACGCCTTGCCGATGCCGAGGAAATCCTCTGCCTTAAGCGCAGCACCACCGATAAGACCGCCATCTACGTTCTCCTTTGAGAAGATCTCGCCAGCGTTAGAGGGCTTGCATGAGCCACCGTAGAGGATAGCGCACTCGTCAGCTGCAGCGCCGAACTTTGAGCGCAACACCTCACGGATGTATGCGTGAATCTCCTCTGCCTCGTCAGCTGTAGCAGTCTTGCCAGTACCGATAGCCCAAACGGGCTCGTAAGCGATAACGAGCTTTGCAAACTGCTCCTCAGTGAGGTTGAATACTACCTCCTCGAGCTGCTGCTTGCATACCTCGAAGTGGCGACCAGCCTCGCGCTCCTCGAGGTTCTCACCCACGCAGTAGATAGGAGTGAGGTTGTTCTCGTATGCACGCGCCATCTTCTTGTTCAAAGTCTCAGAAGTCTCGCCATAGTACTGACGGCGCTCTGAGTGACCGAGGATAACGTACTCGCAACCGAGTGCAGCGATCATCTCTGCAGATACCTCTCCTGTGTAAGCACCCTTAACCTCTGTTGCGCAGTCCTGAGCGCCAACAGCGATGTTTGAGCCCTTCAAAGTCTCGATTACGCTATGTAGGTGTGTGAAGGGAGGACATACGATAAGAGTCACGCAGTCGCAAACATCGCACTTGCCAGCAGCTACGCCCTTAGCAAGCTCGACACCCTCCGCGGGCAAGGTATTCATCTTCCAGTTACCCGCAACAATCTTCTTTCTCATATTGTGTCTGTAATTTTAATTTGTCAAACTATTACTGAGCCTGAGCCTCGATCCATGCCTTAATCTCTGCAGTAGGGAGACCGAGCTTGTTCTTCTTGTTGAAGCCACAGAGGTCGTTGAAGAGCTTCATGCCGCCAGTAGTAGCGGTGTTCTTGAAGGCCTCGAGGGTGATATAACCCATCTTCTGCACAACAGCAACCCACTCAGCGGGGATGCCAGCCTCAGTGTAAACCTCCTCGGCGTCAGCAACAACCTTCTTCTCGGGGCGCATAGTGGGGAAGAACAATACATCCTGGATAGATGTCTCGCCTGTCATGAACATTGTGAGGCGGTCGATGCCGATACCCATACCTGAGCAAGATGGCATACCATACTCCAACGCGCGTACGAAGTCCATATCGATAACCATAGCCTCATCATCACCCTTCTCCGATAGACGCATCTGCTCCTCGAAGCGCTCGAGCTGATCGATAGGATCGTTGAGCTCAGAGTATGCGTTACACAACTCCTTACCGTTTACGAAGAGCTCGAAACGCTCTGTAAGGTCGTTGTTGTCGCGGTGACGCTTACACAATGGTGACATCTCGATAGGATAGTCAGTTACGAATGTAGGCTGAACAAGGTCGCCCTCGCAGTACTGACCGAAGATAGCATCGATGAGCTTACCCTTACCCATTGTCTCGTCGATCTCGACGTTGAGACGCTTACATGCCTCGCGCAACTCGTCCTCTGTCTGACCTGTGATGTCGTAGCCAGTCTTCTCGCGGATAGCATCTGTCATTGTCACACGGCGGAAAGGAGCCTTGAATGAGATGGTCTTGCCATCGAGCACAACATCTGTAGTGCCGTTAACAGCCATCGCTACGCGCTCCAACATCTGCTCTGTGAACTCCTGCATCCAGATGTAGTCCTTGTATGCTACGTAGATCTCCATACATGTGAACTCGGGGTTGTGCGTGCGGTCCATACCCTCGTTACGGAAGTTCTTGCCGAACTCGTATACGCCATCGAAGCCACCCACGATAAGACGCTTGAGGTACAACTCCGTAGCTATTCGCATGTAGAAGTCGATGTCGAGAGCGTTGTGGTGTGTAATGAAGGGACGCGCTGCAGCACCACCGGGGATAGGCTGCAAGATAGGAGTCTCCACCTCGAGGTAGCCACGCTCGTTGAAGAAGTCACGCATTGTCTGCATGATCTTAGCACGCTTGATGAAGGTATCCTTGACGTGGGGGTTAACAACGAGGTCGAGGTAACGCTGGCGATAGCGCACCTCAGGGTCTGTGAGTGCGTCGAATGTCTGACCATCCTTCTGCTTTACGACGGGAAGGGGGCGTACAGACTTCGAGAGCACGGTAAACTTCTTACAGTGTACTGACAACTCGCCTGTATTTGTGAGGAAGGCAAAGCCCTCAACGCCGATGAAGTCACCGATATCGAGAAGCTTTTTGAATACGGTGTTGTAGAGTGTAGGATCACCCTCGGGGCAGATGTCATCACGACGGATGTATACCTGGATACGGCCTGTAGAGTCCTGAAGCTCGAAGAACGAAGCCGAGCCCATGATACGGCGGCTCATGATACGTCCTGCGATTGCGACCTCCTGGTAGTTACCCTTCTCTGCGTCGAAGTTCTGGGCAATCTCCTGAGCTGTTGCGTTTACCTCGAAACGAGCTGCGGGATATGGGTTAATACCCAACTCGCGCAATGCCTTAAGCGACTGACGGCGCAACTGTTCCTGTTCACTGAGTTCGATAATCATACTATATGCTTTTAATTATTTATATTCACGCCACAAAGTTACGCAAAAAATTAACATCTTGTGCTATGCACAACGCTATTTATCGTCTAAAGTGCTATGCCGCCTTGTCAATCTTCGACTTTGCGTAGTCTAGCGTCACGACAAACTCCTTGTTCTCGCCCTCGGGCATGTCGAACATGATGTCCATCATCACCGCCTCGCAGATAGAACGCAAGCCTCGCGCACCGAGCTTAAACTCGAGAGCCTTGTCGACGATATAGTCGAGAACCTCGGGCTCGAACGTGAGCTTGATGTCGTCCAACGCCATCAACGTCTCATACTGGCGAATGATAGAGTTCTTGGGCTCGGTGAGGATTGAGCGCAATGCGGCACGCTCCAAAGGCTCCATATATGTGAGCACGGGCAAACGACCGATAAGCTCTGGGATGAGACCAAACGAGCGCAAATCCTGAGGCTGGATATAGCTCATGATATTGTTCTCGTTGATGCGCTGCTTGTTCTGTGCGCCATAGCCAATAGCATTGGTATTCAAGCGCATAGCAATCTTCTTCTCGATGCCATCGAACGCACCACCACAAATGAACAGGATGTTCGATGTGTCCACCTGAATATACTTCTGGTCAGGGTGCTTACGGCCACCCTGGGGAGGTACGTTTACCACCGTACCCTCAAGGATTTTGAGTAGTGCCTGCTGCACACCCTCACCCGATACGTCGCGCGTGATAGAGGGGTTGTCACCCTTGCGGGCAATCTTGTCGATCTCATCGATGAAGATGATACCGCGCTCTGCAGCCTCGACGTCGTAGTCCGCAGCCTGCAACAAGCGCGAGAGGATGCTCTCAACATCCTCACCCACGTAACCTGCCTGAGTAAGTGCCGTAGCGTCGACAATTGAGAATGGCACGTGCAACAAACGCGCGATAGTACGCGCCATGAGGGTCTTACCCGTACCTGTAGGGCCTACAAGCACGATGTTCGACTTATCGAGCTCCACATCCTCGGTCTTACCCTTCGAGAGCAATCTTTTGTAGTGGTTGTATACCGCAACAGACATATAACGCTTTGCAGCATCCTGACCGATTACATAGTCATCAAGAAAACCCTTAATCTGGTTGGGACGCAAGAGGTCGCTCTTCTTGAGGGGCTCGAACTTAGAACCTCCCTTAGCGCCCTTCGCCTTCTTCTTGCCACCCTCGACGATGTTGTGCTCAACGAGCAACTCATAGCCATGCTCGATGCACGATGAGCAGATGCAAGAGCCGTCGCCACCATTGAACATCAATGGAGCCTGCTCTGCAGGTGTTCCGCAGAACGAACAGCAGTTGCCGTTGCGCTCTGTTGTCTTTCGTGATTTCTGTGTCATCTATTCCTGTTTACGTCGTTTATCTGCGGCTCAAAACCTTGTCGATGAGGCCATACTCCTGTGCCTCGAGGGCTGTGAGCCAGTAGTCACGGTCAGCATCTGCCTCAATCTTCGCGATATCTTTACCTGAGTGCGATGCAAGAATCTCGTAGAGCTCCTGCTTTGTCTTTGCTATCTCGCGCGCTGTAATCTCAATATCCGAAGCCTGACCCTGCACGCCACCAAGGGGCTGGTGAATCATCACGCGTGAGTGTGGCAATGCCGAACGCTTGCCCGCAGCACCCGCTGTGAGCAACACAGCACCCATAGATGCCGCCATGCCTGTGCAGATTGTAGCCACGTCGCATGAGATAAGCTGCATGGTGTCGTAGATACCCAAGCCTGCCGACACGGAGCCACCGGGTGAGTTGATATAGAGCTGGATATCCTTATCAGCATCTACCGACTCAAGGAAGAGCAACTGCGCCTGAATGATGTTTGCTGCGTCATCGTAGATGGGGGCACCAAGGAAGATGATACGATCCATCATCAAGCGAGAGAATACGTCCATCGTAGCTACGTTGAGGTGGCGCTCTTCGATGATTGTGGGCGACACATAGCCACGTGCCTCGGCACGGAAGTCGTGCAAGGTCATAGAGTTGATGCCGCAGTGCAGACGTGCAAACTTATCAAATTCTTTCATAGTTATATCTCTTTTTACAAAAATAGTTCCCAGGCTGATATATGCCCGGGAACTACTCTCCTTATGTCACTATTTCCTGGGATCGGAACGTTATGCGAGCTCCTGTGCGAGCTTAGCGAAGTCGTCAGCAGAAACTGCCTTCTCAGTAACCTTCACCTTGCCACGGAGATACTCAACAACCTTCTCCTCGAAGAGCTTCTCATAGATCTTCTGGAGCTGCTCCTTGTTATCCATGATCTGCTTAGCAAAGCCCTCGAGCATATCTGCGGGTGCAGAAGGCATGCCATACTGAGCGAACTGCATCTGTGCGAATGACATAGCCTCAGCCTTAGCCTCCTCGGGAGTAACCTTAATCTCACCCTCAGTGATGAAGTGCTTCTGCAAGTAGTTCCAAGTGAACATGTTGATGAATGCAGGGAAGTCCTTCTCGATCTCCTCACGTGAGAACTTACCCTCGTTGATAACATACAACCAACGCTTCAAGAACTCCTCAGGCATCTGAAGACCAGCCTTCTCGATGATGAACTTACGCATCTGGTTAACGAACATGAAGTCGCACTCACGCTTAAGCTCACGCTCAATCTCCTCATCGATGAACTTGTCGAGCTCCTCCTCAGAGTTTACGTTGCCAGCGGGGAATGCCATCTTGAAGAACTCCTCGTTGAGCTCAGGATCTGCGAAGCGGCGGATCTTAGTGATCTCCAACTCGAACTCAGCCTTGATGCTCTCGAGCTCCTCCTCCTTAACTGAGAGGATTGCAGCACGCTGCTCAGGCTTCTTGTAAAGCTCGTTGATGTTTACAGTAGTCTTGTAACCTACCTCCTTACCGATCCAAGCAGCACGCTCCTCATCAGTCATAGAGATAAGACCTACGTAAGCCTCCTCGATGCGGATGTCACCGTTGTCCAAAGTCACGTTAAGAGCCTCATCCTTCTCAACCTTCTCAACCTCTACGAGGCGGCCGTAACGGCGCAAGTAGTTAGAACGGAACTCATCGTGCATCTTCTTATCAACCTTGATCTTGTTGTAAGTAATCTTATCCTTGGCAGAAAGCTCAAGCTCAATCTTTGGAGCCTCACCGATCTCGAATACGAACTCGAACTCAGTCTTGTTCTCGAAATCGAACTCACCCTGCTCCTCTGAAGGGATTACATCACCTACATAGTCGATGTTCTCCTTCTGCAAGTACTCAAATACTGAGTTAGATGCGAGGTGGTATGACTGCTCAGCAACGATGTGCTTACCATACATCTTCTTAACGATACCCATAGGTACCATGCCAGGGCGGAAACCTGGAACGTTTGCCTTACGCTTGTAGTCGCGCAACTGCTTCTCTACTGCCTGACCATAGTCAGCCTCGTTAACAACGACCTTCAAAATTGAGAGGCCGCCCTCACGCTGTTCTCTTGTAATATTCATAACTCTATTTTAGTTTATTTGTTTTTCTTACTGTCTCTTTTTGGGGCTTCCCTACTTATATAGGTATAAAGACGCGCAAAGGTAATAAAAAAAAGTTAATTCGGAAATTCATATTGCGAAAAGTGCATAATATTTTCATTTTAAGGCTTCATATTCTCAATTTTCACCTATCTTTGTCGGTGATTTTGGCGCAAAAGATGGCACCACACACCGAATAATGATACTTGACATTGCACGACATAAATTCTACGAGGGCATAGCCACGCTCCTTTTAACCACACTCACGCTCATCGTGTTTGTGGCTGTTGGCGTTGGCGTTGGTGCAACCCAGTCAACCGACTACTCGCCCCTTATGTCGCTTATGTCAAACGCAACTTTCGGCATCTCGTTCATCGAAAAGAGCCTCGTTGTCGTGCTCTACATATTCAGCGTTTTGACACTTTCGCGTTCGACACTTCGCACGCATATCTACCCCGCCGATACGATGGCTGCCATGGCACTTTGCGCCGTTATGATGCTCCCCATGGTCGTTGGCGAACATGCTCTGCACGAGGCTGTTATAACGCTCTTTATGTCGATGGCTCTGGGTAATATGTTCTTCTGTGTGGGAGCACGCCGCTCGCCTAACAGACTCTTTGCCGCGATGCTCTCGGCGGGTCTCCTTGCAACAGTAGAGGCATCCCTTGTAGTAGTACCCATCGCCATGGGTATTGCTCTTATCGCCTCACGCAAGCGCTTCCGCGAGGCGCTCATCATTATCGTGGGCATGCTACTCCCGCTCTTCACATGCTTCTACCTTGCATGGCTTAGTGGCGAGAGCTTTGGTGCCAGCGCCCTGGCATGGTGGCGTAGCGCCGTCGCACCCATCACCCACTACTTCATCGACAGCATGTCGATACCACGCTTCTGCTTCCTGGCATACACCTTCTTCTTGTTAGTGGTATCCTCAATCATGCACAACGCACAGAGCGATACCAACACCGCAACAGCACGCGGCGCATGGCGCGCCCTACACCTCATATTTGTCGTTGTAGCACTCGCGCTTCTCTTCATGCCATCGGCATCCGATTCGCTGCTCACCGTGGCCGTTATAATCTCTGCGGCGATGCTCCCAACCTTCTTCGTTTGCAGCAACGCCATGCTCTCAGCAATCGCCTACGTCGCACTCTTCGCTTTGGCCATTGCTGCGGCATTTTAGAGTTTTTGACCAATCGGAGACTCGCATATTCATGCTAAAAAAAGACCTTTATATAGGGAATTTCGCATATAGAACAATTTTAATTTTGAAATTAAGTTTTATTTACTTATATTTGCAATGCAAACAGGAGTCATTGAGCACACATCTCGAATAATTCTCATGGACACACCAATTCGCTCGGTGACTCTAATTCTCATTAACCTAACTAAATCGAAGAGGGGCAATCTGTGAAGACGCCCCTCTTTTCTTTTGGGGGTGACAAAAGAAAAGAGGGCGTCTTTGACGCTCCATGACACAAGAGACTTAAAAGACTTAAGAGACATAAGAGATGTAAGAGAAGTCGCGAACAACTCTTGACAGTGCCATCCCTTTTGTCTATTTAGTCCCTTATACCCCTCTTGACCCTTTCGAACCGAATAGACCCCTTTCCGTCACCTTACCGCACAAAAAAAGGGTGCACCCTCGCGGATACACCCTGTGTATAAGTTGAAGTCGGCAAAGACTACACTGTCATAATCTCCTTCTCCTTCTTCTCGAGCTCAACATCGATAAGCTTAGTGAACTTCTCTAGGAGCTTCTGTACCTTCTCCTCGCCATCCTTCTGCTCATCCTCAGACATACCCTCCTTCTGAGCCTTCTTGAATGCCTCAACAGCATCGCGGCGTGCATTACGGAGGCTGATGCGTGCTGTCTCACCCTCGCCCTTAACAGACTTCACAATCTCCTTACGGCGATCCTCGGTGAGAGGAGGAATAGAGAGGCGGATGTGCTCGCCATTGTTCGATGGAGTAAGACCGATGTTAGAGTCAATGATAGCCTTCTCGATGGGGCGAATCATATTCTTATCCCAAGGCTGAATAAGCACAGTCTTAGCATCGGGAACAGTAACGCTGGCAACGCCAGATACGGGTGTCTGTGAGCCGTAGTAGTCAACGAAAACGCCATTGAGAACGTTTACAGAAGCCTTACCGGCACGGATGTTCAACAACTCCTCAACGAGGTGATCCACAGCGCGCTGCATGCGGTCAGTTGCTTCATTCAAAATAGTTTTGGTATCCATAACTTTTATCTTATTTGTTTAATAATCTCCATTTTTAGCGAAGAGCCTTCTCTATGCCCTCCTCAACCTCCTTAGCTACAACATCATCGTAGCCTACGCCCGAATATACGACATTACCCTTTGCGTCGATAACGAAGCAGCGAGGAATGTAGTTCGAAGCATATTTGTTGTATGCCTGCTGGTCGCCATCGAGACCTACAGCGAAGGTGTAACCCATCTTCGAGATGTAACCCTCAACAACCTCGCGCTTCTCGCCACGTGACACGGGAAGAACGTTGATACGGTCGCCATAGCGATCGATGATGTGACCCTGAAGCTTTGACAACTCGATGCGGCATGGAGGGCACCATGTAGCCCAGAAGATGAGCAATGTAGGCTTACCCTGCAACTCCGAGAGTGTCACCTTGCTGCCGTCAAGCATCTCGACAGTAAAGTCGGGCGCTACGTCACCAGCATGGATGAGTGTTGTCTTTGCCACATCATCGGGCTGATCCTGCACAAGAGCAGCTACGCTACCCTCAGCAGCCTCCGCCTCAGTTGCGGGCAATGAAATGATAAGATATGCTGTAACTGCGATAAGCACTACAAGCAAGAAACCGAGCGTGAGCGCCGAGCCACGCTTCTTATGTTTTGTATCAGCCATAATCTGCCTTTTTTAAGTGTTAATATACTCTAGTTATCGACTACTCAGTCACCACGGTGCCGATGTTCTCGCCACGGATAACCTTCTCAAGATTACCAGGAGTATCCATATCGAATACCATAAGTGGCAAGTGGTTCTCGCGGCAGAGTGTGAATGCTGTCTGATCCATCACCTTCAAGCGACGTGCCAATACCTCATCAAAGGTGATAGTATCGAACTTAGTAGCTGTGGGATCCTTCTCTGGGTCTGCGGTGTAGATGCCATCTACGCGAGTGCCCTTGAACATGATGTCGGCCTCAATCTCGATGCCACGCAATGCTGAAGCTGTGTCGGTTGAGAAGTAGGGGTTAGATGTACCGCCACCGATGATTACTACGTAACCAGCCTCGAGATACTCCAAAGCCTTAGCCTTCGAGTAGTACTCACCAATAGGCTCCATGCGGATTGAAGTTAATACTTTGCACTTAACACCTGCCGACTCCAATGCCGACTGCAATGCCAACGAGTTGATGATTGTTGCGAGCATACCCATCTGGTCGCCCTTAACGCGGTCGAAGCCACGACCAGCACCCTGAATACCACGGAAGATGTTACCACCACCGATAACGATGCCAATCTCTACACCCATCTCGTGGATGGCTTTAATCTGCTCGGCATAAGCGTTGAGTACCTCAACATCGTGACCATAATTCTGTTTTCCCTGCAAAGACTCACCGCTGAGTTTGAGAAGAATTCTCTTATATTTTGAAGTAGCCATATATTTTTACTTTAGTTAAAAATAGCCTAATCAGATGCGAAGGTAATGATTTTATCTAAAAATAGCAATTTTTTCTGCCACTAAAAAGCTACTTCTTACACGATATTGCATCTTTTCATCCATTAGGCGCGGGCTTCTTGGAAAAAAGTACTATATTTGTAACTTGAATATTAATACACCATACCAAAGGTATGGCGCAACTTAGAGCAAAGTTCAATATGACAGATATCCAGAAGTATAAATTCCTCAATGCGGTGGAGACCCCCGAGCATCTGCGCGCACTCAGCGTCGCGGAGCTAAAACTCTACATTGAGGAACTTCGTAGTTATATTTTGGAGTGCTGTTCTACAAACCCTGGACACCTCGGCTCAAGCCTCGGCACTGTGGAACTCACCACAGCGCTCCACTATGTCTATAACACACCCCACGACCGCATCGTATGGGATGTAGGACACCAGGCCTACGCCCACAAGATCATAACAGGTCGCCGCGACGCCTTTGTCACCAACCGCAAGCGCGGTGGCATCAGCGGTTTCCCTCGCATGGCAGAGAGCCAGTATGACAACTTTGGCGCGGGTCACTCTTCGGTCAGCATCTCAGCAGCCTTCGGCATCGCCAAGGCCATGGAGTTGCAGAACGAAAAGTGTCACGTAGTGGCTGTTATTGGCGACGGTGCTCTTACGGGAGGTCTCGCCTTTGAGGGTCTTAACAATGCGGGCGCATCGCCCAACACCGACATCCTCGTCATCCTTAACGACAACGAGATGTCTATCGACAAGCCCGCAGGAGCGTTGGATCGCTACCTACTACACATCTCTACCTCAAAGTGGTACAACAACTTTAAGCGTTCGCTTTGGAGCATCCTTGCAAAGGTACCACCCATGCTTAAGTTGGCACGCCGCACGGGCAACGCCGTAAAGCACGGTATATTGCGCAATAGCAACCTCTTTGAGAGCCTCAACTTCCGCTACTTTGGCGTTGTTGACGGGCACAACGTAGAGCGCCTTATCGACGTACTCAATAGCCTCAAGGATATAGGAGGCCCCAAACTTTTGCACATCAAGACAACCAAGGGCAAGGGCTACGCCCCCGCGGAGAATGATCCATCGGTATGGCACGCCCCAGGCCGCTTCGACCTCGCAACAGGCGAGCGCATCAAGACGGTCTATACTGCTGACCGCTATCAGGATGTCTTTGGTCAGACCCTCCTCGATCTTGCACGCATCGATGAGCGCATCGTGGGTATTACCCCCGCCATGCCTTCGGGTTGTTCGATGAATATTATGATGAAGGAGATGCCCAAGCGCTGCTTCGATGTAGGCATCGCCGAGGGTCACGCCGTGACCTTCTCTGCAGGTCTTGCAGCTGCGGGTAGCCGCCCCTTCTGCAACATCTACTCATCATTTATGCAGCGCGCCTACGACAATGTAATCCACGATGTGGCGTTACAAAACCTCCCCGTAGTCTTGTGCCTCGACCGCGCAGGCATCGTGGGCGAGGATGGCGCAACACACCATGGCGCATTTGATATCGCCTACTTCAGCTGCGTGCCCAACCTTACAATCGCAGCACCTCGAAACGAGTGGCAGCTTCGCCAAATGATGTACGCAGCGAGCAAGGCCGACCACCCCACCGTTATCCGCTATCCCCGCGGTTTGGGCGAGGGCGTAGAGTGGCGCAACACGGAGTTTGTCGAGACAGATATGCGCAGTGAGGAGCTCAAGGCGGGTAGCGACATCGCAATCATCGCAACAGGCACTATGGCAAACGTGGCACTTCGTGCTGCGGAACGCTCACCAAAAAGCGTCGCTGTGTACGACCTCCGCTACGTAAAGCCTCTTGACGAGGAGATGCTTAACGCTGTGGGCAGTCGCTTCCATAAGATTATCACAATCGAGGATGGCTCTATCCGTGGTGGCGTGGGCGAAGCGATATCGGCATACCTCGCACGCAACGGCTACGCGGCAAAGGTCAAGAACCTGGGCATTGGCGACACATTCATCGAACACGGCAAGCCCTCAGAACTTTATGCAGACTGCGCATACGATGAGGCGGCACTACTCGCAACAATTGACACGATATAAATATTAAAACCTAAGATAGCTATGAAACGTATTCTTGTAACAGGTGCGACATCAGGTATTGGTCGCGCTACAGCCCTTAAGTTGGCAGCTCCCGAGACAGAGATCATCATCACCGGCCGCCGTATGGACCGCCTTGAGGTACTCAAAAAGGAGGTTGAGGCAAAGGGCGCGACATGCATGGTATTGAATTTCGACGTACGCTCTGAGGCAGAGTGCATCGAGCACCTCACACCCCTCGGTCGCGTAGATGTATTGGTAAACAATGCTGGTCTCGCAGCTGGCTTGGAGCATATCGACCGTGGTGACTCACGCGACTGGGATGCTATGATCGACACCAATGTCAAGGGTCTCCTCTACGTTACAAAGATCATCAGCCACGCCATGGTTGAGGCTGGTCAGGGTGGCCACATCATCAACATCGGCTCTATCGCAGGTACTGAGCCCTACGAAAATGGCGCGGTATATTGCGCTTCGAAGCACGCCGTACACGCTATCTCACAGGCTATGCGTGCTGACCTACTCAGCGCAGGCATCAAGGTGGGCGAGGTACGCCCAGGCATGGTGGAGACAGAGTTCTCGGAGGTACGTTTCCATGGAGACAAGGAGCGTGCAGCGGGTGTATATAAGGGTGTTGAGGCGTTGCAGGGCGAGGATATCGCCGAGGCAATCCACTGGATGCTCAACCTTCCCGCACACATGAACGTAAACGACATCGTGCTTATGCCTACATGTCAGGCTGGCGCATACTACACATACCGTAAGTAATTGACCATGAAGAGATATTTCACATCCGTTCTCGCGGCTTTTGTTGTTCTATCGCTCTCGGCAGCTACGGCTTGCACACCTGATGAGCCCAACAACCAGAAGCCCGAGCCCGTGAAGCCCAAGGCTGAGCGCTTTGAGGTCTTCCAGATGCTCCACCCCACCGAGGGTGACATCCCCTATCGTATCCCCGCAATCGCCGTTACTAAGGATGGCGCCATGATCGCGGCTGCCGACTACCGCCACAGCGGCACAGATATCGGCGTTACGAACTATGGCCGCATCGACCTCCACTACCGTCTGTCGTACGACAACGGCAACACATGGACAGATGTTATGCCCCTTATCGAGGGTAAGGGCGCTGAGGCCAGCGACTTTATGAGCGTTGGCTATGGCGATCCCTGCATCGTGGCAGATAGAGAGTCTGACCGCGTGCTTATGCTCTCATGCGCGGGCAATGTATCGTTCCAGAATGGCACACGCCAGAACCACCAGTGCATCGCACGCTTCTACAGCGAGGATGGTGGCAAAACATGGAGCGCGCCCGAGGATATCGCCGAGACTATCTACTCGCAGTTCGACGCTTCGAAGTATGGCCCCGTGCGCTCAATGTTCGTGGCTTCGGGTCGCATTATGCAGAGCCGCACAACAAAGCTCGGCAACTACTACCGCCTCTACTGCGCCGTTCTCGTGCGCGACAGAAGCGCTAAGCACATGAACTATGTCCTCTTCTCGGACGACTTCGGCGGCAGCTGGAAGATACTCGGCAGCATCGACACCCCCGCAGTATATAACACCGCTGATGAGCCTAAGGTTGAGGAGATGCCCGATGGTCGCATCCTTCTTAGCTCGCGCTATAACAACGGCCGCTACTATAATATGTTCACCTTCACCGATGTCGCTGCGGGCGCAGGCGTATGGGATGATTCTGTCTTCTCTGGCGCAGCAAACAACGGCGTAGAGGCTAAGGATAACTCTACAAATGGAGAGGTTATGGTGTTGCCCGTAACACGCGTTGCTGATGGCGAACCTATGCACATCTTGTTGCAGTCGTTGCCTTTGGGCCCCGACCGTAAGAATGTAGGCATCTACTATAAGGAGCTTGCATCGCAGGAGGACTACCTCTCAACCTATGACCTCGCAGCAGACTGGGATGGCGTTAAGCAGGTTACAACGCTCAACTCGGCATATTCTACTATGGCATGGCAGAAGGATAACCGCCTCGCCTTCCTCTACGAGGAGGAGACCCACGGCAAGAGCAACTTCGCCTACGGTGGCTACACCATCGTTTATGAGTGCTTCGAGATTGAGGATCTCACCGACGGCAAATACACCTTCCGCAAGGAGTAGTTCCGCCACACCACAAACAATAAAGGCTGCCCGAAAAGGCAGCCTTTATTCGTTCACAACACCACGAAGTCATATAACAAGAGCTAATTTTAGGCGCACGAAATTCGAGAAACCGCAGTTTACTGATGCGTAAATGAGGATTTCGAGAATAAGTGCAACGCCAAAGTAGCCTTGTTAGAGGGCTTCACTACGAAATTGAGAAGTCGCGGAGCGCATCGTTGAGCGATGTCTTCTTATCGGTTGACTCCTTGCGACGACCGATGATAAGCGCACACTGTACGCCATACTCGCCCGCGGGGAATTTTTTGGTGTAGGTACCTGATACCACTACCGAACGTGGTGGAACATAACCCTTATACTCAACTGGCTCATCGCCGGTAACGTCAATAATATGAGTTGAGCCAGTGATGACCGTATTTGAACCGAGCACCGCCTCACGGCAGATATGAGCACCCTCCACAACGATAGAGCGCGAACCAATGAAGCAGTTGTCCTCGATGATTACGGGCGACGCCTGCACGGGCTCCAACACGCCACCGATACCAACACCACCGCTGAGGTGCACGTTCTTACCTATCTGCGCACATGAGCCCACAGTAGCCCATGTGTCGACCATGGTACCGCTATCAACGTATGCACCGATGTTCACATACGAGGGCATAAGGATAGCACCTGGTGCGATATATGCGCCGTAGCGTGCCACAGCGTGTGGCACAACACGCACGCCGAGTTCCTCATAGCCGCGCTTGAGCTCCATCTTATCGTAGAACTCCAATTCGCCAGCCTGCATGGTGCGCATAGTCTGAATGGGGAAGTACATGATAATCGCCTTCTTCACCCACTCGTTAACCTGCCACTTGCTATTCTCCAAATCAATAGGCTCGGCACAGCGCACAACGCCCTTGTCCACAGCCTCGACAACGCGGCGTATAGCCTCGCGTGTAGCATCCTCAGCCAACAACTCGCGACGCTCCCACGCCTCCTCGACAATCAATCTCTCTTTCTCAAACATACTTATATATCTATTATATTTATCCTATGTCTACGTCATTCCGAAGGAGCGAAGCGACTGCGGGAATCTACCTCTGTTGTTTAGTAGTTGATTGCCACGGCTTGTTTCAAGCCTCGCAATGACGTGAGTGTAATTTTACTTATTATTACTCTTTAACGCTTCGATAAACTCGGGGAACTCCGCCCAGAGGGGCTCTGTCATCAGCCACCACTCGCGTGCCTCGGCACGCTGCGATGGGCGCTCCGAAGCGATATCCCTGCGGAAGGCCTCATCATCGGGGTGCTCCTCGGCGGTAAGCTCTGCATAGAATGCCGCATGGCGCGACTTAAGAAGCGAGTATAGTGCCTTATCCACCTTACCATCACGCATATAGGATGCCCACATACGCGCTACGACAGCCTCAGCCGACTTCTCCGTGAGGTCTATCTCTATATCCTCATATGCCTCCCACTCCTCCATTGCCACGTAGCACAATGCCAAGAGGTTGATGCCCTCCAAATGGTCTTCGGGATCGCAGTCGAGGAGCATCTCCAGCTGCGCCATCGCCATCTCGAGGTCACCAATGCGGAAGTGATCCATCGCCGAGCCGTGCAACACGACTATCGCCGCGCGACTATTGGCATGCTCCCAGCGTAGTGGCATAGGCTCATCTTCAGGCAGCGCCTCAGCCAGAAGCTGAAAGGCCTGGTATCTCGCCTCGCACGCCTCAGCAAAGCGACCCTCAGCAATAAGGGCATCGATATGCTCGTTCTGCTTAACGAAGTTATACTCGCCACGACCCTCAAGTTCGAAGGTCTGGTCTGGGGTGGGGTTAAATATAGGTTTCATCTCTATTAATTTTTCTAATCTTCAATATAAGTAGTCCAGCCACGATAGCCGTTACTGCACCACCGTAGCGCAAGTAGCGAGAGTGCCTGTTTAATGATGCGAATTTAGCAAAAAATTGCGATATACGCACCCTGCCTCCAAAAGTTTGCGCTACTACACGAGGCTCTTAACTATGGCGCACATATCCTCATACTGACGCTCCATGCTCTGCAAGAGCTTGTACTGCGCACGCGTACGCACGAGGTTGTGGTCGGCATATGCCGTTTTATAATATTTGTCGCCGTCGATATAGTCCATCAGGAAGCGTAACACCTGCTCGAAGGTGATGTAGCGACCCGCAAACGCAAGCCACTCCTTCTCGCTCGCCGTCATCGTTGCGCGCTGCTCCGAGAGGTAACCCTCGGCATAGGCACGAAACATATCTATGCTCATCTCAACATTCTCAAGAGACTTGTCATCCTCCGCACCCGTGTTGGTATAGGAGCGTATCGCATCGCCAAAGTCGTTGAGCGATGTAGAACTCATCACCGTATCCAAGTCTATGGCACACAACATCTTACCCGAAGCCTTATCGAAGAGAATATTGCTGATTTTCGTGTCGTTATGCGTTACGCGCGTGGATATCTCACCCGACTCAACCTTCGACCAGAAGGCGAGCATCTCCTCGCGGCGCGCCTCAACCCACGCAATCTCATCGGACACCTCCTTCACGCGACCTACAGGGTCGGCAGCGATTACCGCATCCCATTGCTCAAAGCGCCAGCGTATGTTGTGAAAGCCCTTAATTGTCTCATTCAATGGCTCTGTAAAGTCGGCTAGCAACGCCTGGAAGCGACCTATGCCCACACCACCCTGATAGGCCAACTCACACGAGTCTGCACGGTCATAAGTCACCGTGTCGGGGATGTAGAGACACACCGCCCAGTAGTTCTCGCCATCCTTCACGTATAGCTTACCATCCTTCGCAGGGATTACGGTGAGCGTCTCGCGCATGGGGTCTGCCACCTTCGCCTTGATATGCTCAGTTACCGCCTTTATGTTCTGCATCATGCCTGGCACATCGGGGAAGACGACATGGTTTTTGCGCTGCAGGATATAGTTTGGCGCATCGCCCGCCGTAGTCACAACATAGGTGTCGTTGATAAATCCCTCACCCAACGCCTCGATAGCAACCACCTCGCCCTCAATGGCAAACTGCTCGGCAATATTTAAAAGTGTCTCGTTAGTCATATCGTGTATATGATAGATATAAATTAATCTCTACAAAGTTAACGATTTTTTCAATACCGCACCTAATTCGCCAAAACATATTATCTTTGTAGAAGAATAATTACACAAACCGCAAAAGATATGAAGGTAGCAATCATAGGAGCAGGCAATATGGGTGGCGCTGTGGCGCGTGGATTGGCCAAGGGCACACTTATCCAAACTTCGGATATATACGTCTCAAATCCCTCCACCCCAAAACTTGAGGCTCTTAAAACTGAGTTTCCCGAGATAAACACAACCACCGACAACTGCACCGCCGCTGCCGCAGCGGATATGATCATTATCGCCGTGAAGCCCTGGAAGGTTGATGAGGTGCTCGAGGAGCTAAAACCACACCTCGACTACACACGCCAGGCTGTAGCCTCAATGGTGGGTGGTTTGGGCATTGCGCAGCTCTCGGAGTGGCTCGACAAGGGCGATGACATTCTCCCTGCAACATATATCCTTATCCCCAACACCGCCATCGCTACCATGAGTAGCATGACATTTATCTCTTCTGCGCGCTCAACAGCCGAGAAGGATGCCCTCTTGCTCAATATCTTCAACGAACTGGGTAAGGCGATGCTTATCGATGAGAGTGCTATGCCCGCTGCTACGTCACTCGCTTCGTGTGGCATAGCTTATGCGTTGCGCTATATACGTGCGGCCATGGAGGGCGGCGTAGAGCTTGGCATCCGCGCCAACGATGCAAAGCATATCGTGATGCAGACATTGCGCGGTGCGGTGGATGTCCTCGAGGCGAGTGATGCCCACCCTGAGGCAGAGATAGACAAGGTGACAACACCTGGCGGCCTTACCATCAAGGGTTTGAACGCCATGGAGGCTGCAGGCTTCACCCATAGCGTCATCGAAGGCCTCCGCGCCTCAACCAAGCGATAGCAAACAACGACATTATGAAACGCATACTACTCCTAACACTCGTAGCGCTATTTATCGCGGGCGCAACCACAGAGGCCAAGGCTCAAAGCATGAAATATATGTTCGAGCTACACGCTGGCACGGGCATTGGCGTTGGTAAAAATCCAATGCACCAACTTCAAGTAAACTGGGTACAAGGCTTCAGGTTAGGCGACAACTACTCTTTGGGCTTCGGATTAGGACTAGACTGGCACACCGCCGACTTCAGAGAAGGCGTGTTGATGTTTCCACTATACTATAACGTTAAGTTCTATGCACCTACAAACGGTATGTTCAAGCCCTTTATCAGCGCAAGCATCGGCTATGGCATAAACAGCGAGAGGGAGAAGATTCCCGTAAACGGCGGTCTGCTCTTTGACATAGGCACGGGATTTAAGATTAATAGTGTTGTGCTTTCGATAGGCTATCATATGCAGCAGATGGGACCAATAAAAGATAATGTCAACTTAGGCGCGCTACAATTTAAAATCGGCATCGCCATATAATGCAACATAATATGAAACGTATTATATTGACCCTTGTTATGTGCCTCTCATTCTCTTGGCTCTTTGGCCAGACCAACAACTTCAAAACTGTGGGCGCGGATGAATTCGAGGAGTTTATTGCAGATACTAACGTGGTTGTTCTCGATGTGCGCACCGAGGCGGAGCATGCCGAGGGATTTATCCCAGGCACCCACTATAATATTGATGTTCTTGAGGAGACATTTACTCAAGTTGCCACAGAGACCCTACCAAAGGATAAGCCGATAGCGCTCTATTGCCGTAGCGGTAACCGTAGCAAGAGTGCCGCACGCATCCTTACTGAGAATGGCTATCAGGTAGTGGAACTTGGCACAGGCTTCCGTGGCTGGCAATCTGCAGGCAAGGAGGTAGCGAAACCATAGTGCGGAATCTCTTCCGCGAGCAAAACGAAGAAGCAACCCATAAAGGTTGCTTTCTTTGTTTTGAGCGGAAAACGAGACTCGAGCCCGCGCAGCGCGCGGACAATTACTCGCGAATTTATATTTACACCCCCAACCCCTGAAAGGGGTGAGTGGGGTCGCTTCGGGCGAGACTTGTTTATCTCAACGAAAAAAGCAGTCCGTTGGACTGCTTCTTCGTTGAGCGGAAAACGAGAGTTTAACCTATATTCGCCCATCATTTTGGGGCTGAAAATCTTGCGTTTTTTTAGGTTTACTTTTGAGTTTCCGAGTAACAGTTTTGGCCATTTTTCGGGTACGGGAATTGCCGCACTCTGTCCACCTTAAATTTCTGTGCTGTAATTACTTATGCAAAGATAATAAAATTTTCTAAACTTGCAAAATGAAAGTGTGAGATGAGTCAAAAACGAGGGGTTTCCTACTCAAATCACACTACCAATAAATCTCAAAAGTAAACATACTTTTTGCGCTTACTTTTGAGTGAGAGTCTAACCCAAAAATAGCCCGCCAAACACTAATTGTCGGGCGGGCTTGAACAGGGTTGCGGAACCTATCTTCTCGGGTTGTATCCACTGCGCTGAATCAGGTCGTCGAGCATCTCATCGCTGCTCTTGATGATGTGCGCTTTTAGGCAGCGCTTGATCTCGGCAATCTGGTAATAGTACTTGTTGCCGACACAACTGTAAGCAACCTTGCCGGCAGCACGGAGTCGTTGGAGAGTCTTCTCGCAGATGCGCAAGTACTGACACACAACCTGGCTATCAACCCACTCCTCGTCAGAGTTTGTTGACTGCTCCAATCTTGCCTCGTGAACATAATCGGCGATGAGATTTACTTTTTCCACCAACTGCTGGAAAGCT
>JAFZGE010000175.1 GCA_017555545.1 Alistipes sp. | reverse complement strand
GGAAGTTCATCGTGCCGTAGACGACATCCACCGTCACAGAAGTGGGGGTGTTCTCCCTCGATTACAGGTCTTACACTTGGCGAGGTACTTGCGCTACGTATTCAGGGTGAGCGCGGCATGATACTCATTGCAGCCTTTGTGGGCCTTGCTGCCTTCTATCCCCTCTTCGGCTTTATGAAGATGCGCATAGACAACTGCGACTTCGAGCGTGACGCCATCCGCATCGACAACGCCATGCGTACCTTCGGCTTTAAGCTTAAGGAGGATCGTGGCAATGTCAAGATTTATGGCGCTGAGGGCATCCTTCGCCGCGTCGTGCTTATGTTCGAGGACAACATCGAGGTGCACATCCTTCCCACAGGCATCGAGCTTCGTGGCTTGCGCCGCTCGGTAGCACGTGTGGGCTACCAGCTCAAGGCATACATCCACAACAGCCGCTTCGAGGAGCA
Organism: Alistipes sp.; assembly: GCA_017555545.1. GTDB lineage: Bacteria > Bacteroidota > Bacteroidia > Bacteroidales > Rikenellaceae > Alistipes. Next base: position 6,598 of record JAFZGE010000175.1, on the reverse strand, counting down.
GTAATAAAGTTTGATTGATATTGATGAGCAGAATTAGAAATATTGGAGTTCGCCTTTTGCGTGGTGTTAGCGTTGTGGTGCTCGTGGGTGTTGTGACCATTGCGAGTGCCTCGGCACAGAGCACCGAGCGCAATCGTCGCGACTTCGAGCTCGGCAAATCCATAGAGATACTCTCGAACATTATGCGAGAGTTCGAGGTGGGTCACGTCGACAACATAGAGGCAAACGAGCTCCTCACAAGCGCCGCGGCGGGCATGATCTCAGCAACAGACCCCTACTCGGAGTATCTTCCCGAGGAGGCTATGGCAGATTTCGAGATGCTCACTACGGGTCGTTATGCTGGCGTCGGCTCACTCATCCGCAAGAAGGGTGACTACATACTCTTTGCGCAGCCATATAAAAACTCTCCATCTGATGAGGCGGGCGTGAAGATTGGCGATAAGATCCTAGCTATCAATGGCGAGGATATGAAGGGACGCCCCGTGGAGGATATCAGCTCGCGCCTTCGTGGCGAACCTGAGACCGCAGTAGAGGTGGTCGTGGAGCGCAACTACGATAGCGCCATCGACACTCTCAACATCACTCGTCGCCGCATATTGATTCCCAGCGTGGGCTATGCAGGTTATATCCGCGATGGTGTGGCCTACATCATGCACAACGACTTTATCGAGGGCAGCTACAACGAGGTGCGCAGCGCACTTGAGAACATCATGGCAACGGATACGCTTCGTGGCATCATCCTCGACTACCGCTCTAATGGCGGTGGTGTGATGCAGGAGGCTGTAGACATTGCCTCACTCTTCCTGCCCCGTGGTCAGCGCATCGTATCGCTTATGGGTCGCGACTCTTCGACACTACACCACTACGTAACGGAGCATGCACCCCTCGCAGCAGATGTACCCATCGTGGTACTCGTAAATGGCTCTTCGGCCTCAGCATCGGAGATCCTTGCAGGAGCACTCCAGGATACTGACCGAGCCGTGGTTATGGGTCAGCGCACCTATGGCAAGGGCTTGGTGCAGGGCACACGCCATGTCGGCTACAACAGTTTTCTAAAATATACAACCGCAAAGTATTACATCCCATCAGGGCGCTGCATCCAGTCGCGCAACTACAAGAGTGGTGGTGCTACGATGGTGCCCGACTCACTCATCTCGGAGTTCCGCACAGCGGGTGGCCGCAAGGTCTACGACGGTGGCGGCATTGTCCCCGACGTAAAGATTGAGCCAGAGTATGTTAGCCGCTTTGCCGTTACGCTCTACGCCATGGGCTTCATGGAGGACTGGGCAGATGAGTATATGCGCAAGCACCACAACGAGACTATCAACGTGCGCACCTTTAGTCTTACGGATGAGGACTACGCCGACTTCTGTCGCTTTGTGGAGGAGCGCGATGTACCCTACGAGTCGGAGACACGTCGCGCGCTTGTAGCACTCGAGAAGGCGGCAAAGAATGACCGCTACGAGGAGAGCCTCGATGAGGCGATTGAGATGCTCAAACAACTTGTCAAGGATGACAAGATGTCGAATATGGAGACCTACCGCGATGAGATTGTGGAGGCTATAACCTCGGATGTGATCCTGCGCCACGCCTACCGCGAGGGCGTTATGGAGCACTCGGCAATCAACGATGCCATGGTCGACCAGGCCGTGGAGCTACTCCTCAACCGTGAAGAGTATGAACGCATACTCCGCGAGCAGGATCTCGAGAGACACTAATAGCCCACTACGCAACCAATGAAACTACCCCGCATAAACATACCATTCCTCTCTGCGCGACGCCGCACCATAGTCATAGCTATCGGTCTGGCGCTTGCGGCATTGTCCATATACTACACATGGACCGTCTCTGTGGAGATGAAGCATGAGGATGAGGCGGCGGTGGAGCAGTTACGACGCGATGAGCGCAATGCTGTGGCGATGTGGGAGGATATCCTGCGCTCCACAAACATCGGAGGCTTCGGCTACAACTACGAACTCCTGGATAAGCTCGCAGACCACACAAACGTACCCCTTGTGATTACGGATGAGCGCCTCAACGTGCTTGTCTCAAACCTCTCGGAGGAGGTAACATCAGACAAGGAGGCTCTGCGCAAGGAGATTATGAAGATGAGTAGCACGAATAAGCCCATCTCCGTGTCGCACCGCATCACACTCCAGACAACGTACACCATATATTATGGTACCACGGACTACGAGGGACTTATTGCAAGTGCCCACAGCGAGGCGCTGGTATTCTTTCCCTACGTGCAGCTGATAATCATCCTTATCTTCGCCATCTTCGCATATATCGCCTTCTCTTCAACCAAGCAGAATGAACAGAACCGCGTATGGGTGGGTCTTGCGAAGGAGACAGCACACCAGCTTGGCACGCCTACGTCATCGCTCCTGGGCTGGGTGGAGTATCTACGCACACAACCCGTAGACCAAATGGCCGTGGATGAAATGTCGAAGGATCTGGCACACCTGATGAAGATTGTCGACCGCTTCTCGAAGATTGGTTCAGAGACGCAGCTCACACCAACAAACATCAACGAGGTTGTTGGCGACACGGTGATGTACTTCCGCCGCCGCATACCCCGCAACGTAACACTCGACTACAACGGTCTCGCCATAGCGCCCATTCGCGTCTCGATGAACGCCGCACTCTTTGAGTGGGTCGTGGAGAACCTGATGAAGAACTCGCTGGATGCGCTACAGGGACAAGGTAGCATAGATGTTACGGTGGGTGAGAGTGGCGACAGCGTCTTTGTCGAGGTCACCGACACAGGCAAGGGCATAGCCAAGAGCAACTGGATACGCATATTCGAGCCAGGCTATACAACAAAGACACGCGGCTGGGGTCTCGGCCTCTCGCTCTCGCGCCGCATTATAGAGGAGTACCACAAGGGTAAGATTGCCGTGGTACGCTCCGAGATTGGCAAGGGCACAACAATACGCATAACACTTAAACGTCGTGAGGGAGATGAATAACGATACACTTACATACTTCGAGGAGAGTGGCTACACCGTAGTCGCCCCCGCACGACTTTATGGCCGCAGATCGGAGCTTCAGTCGGGTGAGGCAAACCGCGAGGGTAACTACCGCGAGGTTACGCCCGAGGAGATGTTCGGCGAGGTATCCGAGCAGGGCACAGGTGGCTTGTATAGCACCCTGGATGAGTCGTTGACAGCAACACCACTCTTTCAGTCGGTGGTGCTCGCGACTCTTATTGTCTACCTCGCACTGCTACTCCGCTCATGGGGCTTCATTCGCTCTATTTGGAGCGATGCCTTCAAGACAAATAGCGACCAGCGCATGGTATTTGAGGGTGGTGAGCTACCCTTGCAACGCTTTAAGCTCACAGCGGCGTTGCTCGGCCTCGCAGTTGTAGCACTCGCCATCGTGCGCATCGCCGAGGGAGAGCTCGCCTCAACATCGGAGGTGTACTCTTCGGCACTATATACGCTCGCACCTCTTGCAGCACTTGGCGCAATTCTCCTTATCGTGATATGGAGCGTTGCCTACCACCAGATTATCGGCTGGGTCATCGATAGCAATAGCCCCTCATCGCTTGCGCTTATCGGTTATACCAACTTCGTGCGTCTGGTTGTGCTACTCTACCCAATCACTGCAGTGTGGCTCCTTGCCGACGGCAACAACAGTACAGCCTACTCAATTACGCTAATTATCTGCTCTAGCGTGCTGTTATTGCTATACTTAAAGGATACTTTTGTGTTCTTTCTTGGAAAAAAAATTTCGATTTTCTATTGGATTTTGTACCTTTGCACCGCGATTTTGTTACCGTGGAGCCTACTCATCAAGCTGTTAGCTTCGCAAATTACAGTATAGTTTCTTGGCAATGATGTGATTATCAGCGCCATAGAATAAAACATTGTTAAGGATTTTACGCGTAACTTGTCGCAGAAGAGAGTAAGAACACAAGTATAAAATTAGAACAGAGGGTGAAAGTAAGTAAGATTTTAGTGTCGCAGCCTCGTCCTGCAGTAATAGAAAAGTCGCCTTTTTTCGAATTTTCTGAAAAAAATAATCTCAACGTAGATTATAAGCCGCTCATCAAGGTCGTGGGCGTATCTCTTAAGGAGTTCCGAGCACAGCGCACGGAGATTCTCGACCACACAACAATGATCTTCTCGTCACGCACAACCATCGACAGCTTCTTCCGCATCTGCGAGGAGGCGCGTATCACTGTGCCCGAGACAATGAAGTATATCTGCAACACCGAGGCCGTAGCGCTCTACTTGCAGAAGTATATCGTTTACCGCAAGCGTAAGATCTCGTTTGCCGACGGTACGTTCAACTCACTCGTTGAGCTTATCGTGAAGCACAAGGATGAGAAGTTCATGCTTGCACTCACCGAGCCTTTCAAGAGCGATCTTCCAGACACACTCTTGAAGCTTAAGCTCAAGGTGTCACCCGTAGTCTTTGCGCGCACCGTATCTGCTGACTTGGCAGACCTCAAGCCCATGGACTACGACATCATCGCACTCTACTCGCCCAACGACGTTAAGGCACTTACCGAGAACTATGAGCTCGACAAGTTGCCCGTAGTCGCTACATTCGGCGAGGCAACACTCCGTGCTGCCAAGGAGGCTGGTCTCAAGGTTAAGGCCTCTGCACCATCTCCCGAGGCTCCATCAATGGTTAAGGCTCTCGACATCTACTGCCACAAGGTGGAGGATGGTCTCGAGGTTGAGGATGCTGAGGTCAAGGAGAATGCCGAGAAGGAGGAGTTCATCCGCCAGCAGCAGACAAAGTTGCAGAAGAAGACACGTACACGCGCACCTAAGAAGGCGTAACAACAATGGATAAGCCCCACGCACTCCCCAAGTCGGAGCGTCTATCATCGCTCACGGCGGTGCGTCGCCTCTTCACAGATGGCGCGTCGGGCTTCGTGTATCCATTCCGCTATATGGTACTTAAGACAGAGAGCACCACGCCAAGTGTCGAGGTGCTCTTCTCTGTACCCAAGCGCAACCACAAGCGCGCAAATAAGCGTAACACACTCAAGCGCCGTATGCGCGAGGCATATCGCCTCAACAACGACGCCCTCCATGCTGCAATCAAGGAGCATGGCATGGATGTAGACATCGCCTTCGTATACTCTACGAAGGATCTGCTCCCATATAAAACCATTGAGCATGCAGTCCGTAGGATTTTGGCAGAGGTCGCTGAGCGCATGTAAGCGCATCGCCTCGAAGCCCCTGATATGGCTTGTGCGCTTCTACCAGGTGTGTATATCACCCTTGAAGCCACCCTGCTGCCGCTTTACCCCCACATGCTCAGCATACGCCATCGAGGCACTACGCAAGCATGGTCCCATCAAGGGTCTGCTGCTAGCCATCTGGCGCGTGTTACGCTGCAACCCCTGGGGAGGTTCGGGCTACGACCCCGTTCCGTAATAATCAGTAATGAGGACTGAGCAAAATAAAATGCCACAAGCGAGTGCTTGTGGCATTTTTCCTTTCGTATTTCGTTGTATATTACTTCACAAGGTAGTACATGCAGCCATCATGAGACTCACCATTGAGATAGTACTGCGTAGTGAATGTAAAGCCCCAACCATTATCTTCATCATTGCGATACTCTGGATTGTAGGTGAAATCATGCGAGAAGGCAAACGTATCGGTTGTGCCATCGCCCCATGCAACATCAACTGTAGCCATATCCCACTTTCCATCTCGTCCCCACTCACCAATGGTCAGACGTGCAACACCCTTAGTATCGTGACAAATGTATGGTGCATCAAAGACTGCAAGATACGCCATAGGTTGAACCTGAGGCTCATTAGGAGTTAAATAGTTGATTACCTCATACTCCTTACCCTCATATGTAAGCACAATGTTTGCACTGTCGTAAGCATGCTCATACTCGGGATCAAGCAGATTGTTTCCATCCGCATCGCTGAGATATACAAACAACTCTAATGGAGCCCAGTCAACAATAACATCCTGCCCATTATCATCATTATTGGTGTTGTTATCATCCTTATTAACATCATTATCATCATCATTGCTAACAATAGTCTGGTCTGAGTCGACATCCTGATTATTGACAATATCCTTTTCGCAAGAGATTGTCATAAACGCAGCAAGGAGTAGTGCTAAATACTGAAACTTTTTCATAGTTGCAAGGTTTTAAAGTAATAATATCAAGTATTGCACCGTAGCAGGATAGCCTCAACTACCATCAATACATCTATTTGTATATGCAAAGATAGCGCACAGCAAAGTCAAAAACAAATTTTTCGTTATCAAATTACCCCCCCCTATAATTTTTTCTTATAACTTTTAAACATAGTTTTATTTTTTAGAATATAGGGAGTAGAGGAGGTAGTTAGAGTAGGATTGGAGCTTACGTTAAATGGGGTAATTGACGTTATTGCTGCCTCCCATCACACCCTAATACATTCCACATACCTCTACCCTCTTCTGCTCCTCCTACCCTAAACAAAAAAACTATGCGGGTTACAAAAATGTAACCCGCATAGTCCGTTATAATATATAACGAAAGTTACTCGTTGACAACCAATGAGTGGGGAATCTCAAGAGATGGGTACGATGAGCGGGTTGCGCTGTTAAGCTCGTTGACAAGCGCG
>JAFZGE010000174.1 GCA_017555545.1 Alistipes sp. | reverse complement strand
AGCAACCTGTGCATCGTGGGGAGTATCAGCGTTGGTACGAACAACCAACTTGGTGTACTTCTCACAGAGAGCCATCAAGTCAGCGAAGTCACCGCTCAACTCAGCAGCCTTAGTCTCAACCTGACCATTGTAGATCTCACCGGTTGTACCATTTAATGAGATGTAGTCACCCTCCTTCAATACGAGGCCGTCTACCTCAACTGTGCGTGCCTTGTAGTCGATGTTCAGAGCACCTGCACCAGATACGCAGCACTTACCCATACCACGAGCCACAACGGCAGCGTGAGAGGTCATACCACCACGAGCAGTCAAAATACCCTGAGCTACAGCCATACCAGCGAGGTCCTCGGGAGATGTCTCGATACGAACCATGATAACCTTCTTACCTTCCTCAGCCCACTTTGCAGCATCGTCAGCGAAGAATACGATCTGACCTGTAGCAGCACCGGGAGATGCAGGAAGACCACGAGTAAGAACCTTTGCGCTCTTCAATGCAGCCTTGTCAAATACGGGGTGCAAGAGCTCGTCCAACTTGTTGGGCTCGCAACGCTTCAAAGCTGTCTTCTCGTCAATCAAACCTTCACGTACGAGGTCCATAGCAATCTTAACCATTGCAGAACCAGTACGCTTACCGTTACGTGTCTGCAAGAACCAGAGCTTGCCTTCCTGTACGGTGAACTCCATATCCTGCATATCGCGGTAGTGGTTCTCCAACTTGGTCTGCAACATGTCGAGCTCCTTGTAGATTTCGGGCATTGCCTCTTCCATAGAAGGATACTTTGCTACGCGCTCTTCCTCAGAGATACCAGCACGCTCAGCCCAACGCTGCGAACCAATCTTAGTGATCTGCTGGGGAGTGCGGATACCAGCAACAACGTCCTCACCCTGTGCGTTGATAAGGTACTCACCGTTGAAGAGGTTCTCACCATTACCAGCGTCGCGGCTGAAGCATACACCAGTTGCAGAGGTGTCGCCCATGTTACCGAATACCATTGCCTGTACGTTAACAGCGGTACCCCATTCTGCGGGAATGCCTTCCATCTTACGATAGAGGATAGCGCGGTCGTTCATCCAGCTGTCGAACACAGCACAGATAGCGCCCCAAAGCTGCTCGTAAGCGTCGGTGGGGAAGTCCTTACCGGTCTGCTCCTTAACGGCAGCCTTGAACTTCTTAACCAACTCCTTGAGGTCCTCAACCTCGAGCTCGTTATCTAACTTAACACCCTTAGCTTCCTTTACCTCTTCGATAATAGCCTCGAATGGATCGATATCTTCATTGTTAACGGGCTTCATGCCGAGAACAACGTCACCGTACATCTGTACGAAACGACGGTAAGAGTCCCATGCAAAACGAGCGTTGCCAGTCTTGCGGATCATACCCTCAACAACCTCGTCGTTAAGACCAAGGTTCAGGATGGTATCCATCATACCGGGCATTGAAGCGCGAGCACCAGAACGAACTGATACGAGCAAGGGGTTCTCAACATCACCGAACTTAGAGTTCATCAATGTCTCAATGTTAGCAACGGCCTTCATTACGTCGTCCTTCAAGAGAGCAACTACCTGCTCCTTGCCAACCTCGTAATACTCGTTACATACATCAGTGGTGATAGTGAAACCTGGAGGCACGGGAACGCCAATCAGGTTCATCTCAGCAAGGTTAGCACCCTTGCCACCGAGCAGATTTCTCATGTCTGCTTTACCTTCAGCCAAACCATTGCCGAAGGTATAAACTCTTTTCTGACTCATGTGATTTTATTATTTAATAGGGTTAGTTATATTTTCTCGTCATGCAAATATACTGATTT
>JAFZGE010000173.1 GCA_017555545.1 Alistipes sp. | reverse complement strand
CCTTTACATAAGCATCATCAACAGCAAGACCGTCATGAGAATCATCAGCTGTACCCTCAGAAGTCAAGTTGTCAGAGAACAAGATAGTACCATCAGCCTTTGCGAAAAGAACTACCAACTCATCGTTAGCAGCACATGCTGTAGCTGTACCCTTAGCGGTGTCACCACCCTGTGCACGAGTGTAAACCTCGTTGAGGATTGAGATCTGGATTGTCTTAGTCTCAGTGCTGTCGTAAGAAGGCAAATTCTCCTTCTGGCAAGATGCAAGTGCACCAAGAGCCAAAACTGCTACGAATAACTTTTTCATAGTCAAATAAGTTTAGAAATTAGTAAATTGTTTGTTAAATATTATTTGGTTATTAGTTTCTTCTTTAGATCGAGCTTAGGTGCTTCTCCATCTCTGCGAGGTTGTGCTTAGCATCCTCGTTACCCAACTTTGCAGCCTCAGCAAGTGTCTCGCGAGCCTTGTCATACTCCTGCTGCATGATGTAGATATAACCCTCAGCAGCCAAGACGCGGTCATCAGCCTGATTGCTACGCTTCAAGACATCGAGAGCCTTAGCATAGTCGCCATCGCTGATTGCTACATTCGCAGCATTCACTGCCGCAGCTACAACCTCGGGGTACTGCTGTGCAGCGACCTCCAAAGCGTGATTATACTCCTTAGACCCCTTCTCGTAGCTACCCGCTACCTTGTAGATCTCCTCCACAGAGAGTTTCTTGGGGTTCTCATCGATGAGGATGCGAGCCTCAGCAAGATCGAAGTTACGAACCTCGTAGATAATCTTGTAGTCGTTACGACGCAACTTGGGATACATCTCGTTCATCAAACGTGTGTAGATGTCCGAAGGTTTCAACTGCGAGAGTTTATAGTCCTTCTGGTCGAGAGTGAGGTCAGAGTCGATAATCTCGTAGACCTCATCGCGCTTGTACAAACCAGGTGTTGCATCAACACAAGCACGCAAGCCTGCCCAGTCCTCACCACAACCGATAGCCTCGATGCGTGCACGCTCGATGCCGGTCTTCTTCGACACGTAGTTTGCCAAAGAGTTAGCACGATTCTGAGAGAGTACCTGGTTGTGATACTGTGTAGCCTCGGGAGATGCCCAACCCTCGATTGTGATAGAGGTGATTGTGAGATCCTCATCCTCGTACACGATAGAGATTGAGTTGATGATACCCGCAAGCTCCGATGCATTATTCTTGTAGTTCTCCAAAATCTCGTACTTATCAACCCAGAAGTTGATATATGCTGAGTGAGACTCATCACGCACCTTAATAGGCTCTGGATCAGGGGCAATGAATGACCATACGTAGTCTGGATTGTAGATAACGTGACCGAAATCTGCAAACGACTTAGTCTTCTCGCCACGAAGCTTGCCGCAACCGCACAAGCCCTCACGGATAGCGACAGTAGAGCCACGCATCCACTCCTCGAAGGCGAAGGTCGCCTCATAGTTGATTACCTGATTGATACCCTCCTTCTTCTCGGCACGCTTAGCGACGCGCTGTGCAGCAAAGGGATTCTCGGTCTCGGGATTCTGACCATCACGCATATAATATAAGTATGCGCGGCGACCCATAAGTTCTATAGAGGGCATGGTGACCTTCTGAACGTTGTCAGTAACGATAGGCGTAATGATGATGGTCTCATCGCGACCTACAGAGATATTCGAGATGTCGATATCCATGGTCACGGTAACCTCTCCATTAGCGCGGTTAACATTTAGGTTGCTGATCTCACCCTCCTCAGCATAGAAGAGCTGCTGTGCCGAAACTGATGTGGCGAAGAACATCGCCATATATATTATAGGTAGAATTCGTTTCATCACTCCGTATGTTTTAGAATACATAGACAATATTAATCGCCAACTTGGTCACACCCCAGTAGATGTAATCCTCAGTGCCAATCTTCGAACCACACTTAGGACAGTAGTACTTGTCGTACCATGTGTACGCACCACCTACACCCAACTGTAACTCGAGGTTCCAGTGGTTGCCGAGCATCCACGCATATCCATAACCGATACCAGCACCTGTGAAGTAACCCTCATAGCGATAGTCGGCAAGGTTAGGCACGTTAAGACCAAGGAGATTAGGCTTGAAATCTACATTACCGATGTTGTACTCACCGCCCCAGAGATGCATAGCAAGGAAGTGACCACCAAACTTGTGGCAGAACCAGTAGCGAGCCTCAGGCTGCACAAACCAGTGCTTCCACTTCATGTTGGTATCTTTATTCATTGTGAAGGGGTTGTAGTTACCCGAAAAATCGAGTGTCCACTTCTCCGCTACGGCTACCTCGAAACCGAGATTCATCGAGGCTGTAGCATCGTAACCAAGGTTGGTCTTGATGGCCCAATCCTGCGCTGACGCCGAGGCAAAAGCAAAAATGCTCAGCAATAAGATCGTAAGACGCTTATACATAGTAGTTTTTAATATTAACTATATAGCCACTCATGAGCACAGAGCGTAATTCGCCCTATGTCTAAGTCGTTCTGTTTCCAATTAATGTTTACATCTGAGGAAGGGAATCTGGGGAAGATGACCCTTGCACACCTCTTTATTAACCTATCATTCTCTCATTAAAAAAACCTCCATTGACCTGTACTCTCCCGTTTGGGTTGCGGCTCGGAATTTCTGTCCAATGCCAATGTCAGTTTCACACCATTTTCAAATAACTAAATTAGCCTTGAAATTCAGTAATGTATCTAGACTATCTAGCTATTTGCCACTACGAAATTAGTAAATTTTAATGACCGTGCAAGGATTTTTCAATATTTTTTTTTGCAAGAAAAATAAAGGTTTCGCTAAATTAACACATTATACGCCCATAACATATTGATTATCGGCATTTTGCAGGGGGGGGGTGATTGATTTTATGATGAAAAATTTCAATGTTTCTTTCCATGAATCGGCTCTTTTTTCCATCGAATTGAAACAATCCTTCAACTAACCAGTCAACATAAGCCTATTAAACGCCCGGAACACAAGGAATATATTATTAAACTAATTGACGCTT
>JAFZGE010000172.1 GCA_017555545.1 Alistipes sp. | reverse complement strand
GTACTCAGATGTGTTAACGCCGCATACGAACATAGGAGTATCATCCTTTGAAGGTGCAGACATAACAACATACTTAGCACCAGCCTCGAGGTGTGCCTGAGCCTTATCTGCTGAGAGGAACAAACCTGTTGACTCAACAACGTACTCAGCCTCAACCTCGTTCCACTTCAACTGTGCGGGATCCTTCTCTGCAGTTACGCGGATAGCGTTGCCGTTTACGATAAGGAGGTTCTTCTCCTCGCAGTAGTCTACAGTACCCTCGAACTTGCCGTGCATAGTGTCGTACTTAAGCATGTATGCCAAGTAGTCTACGGGGCAAAGGTCGTTGATACCTACAACCTGGAACTTGTCAGCCTGAGCACAAGCTGCACGGAATACCATACGGCCGATACGACCGAAACCGTTGATACCAATCTTAATCTGTGACATAGTCAATAAAGTATTAAATTAATAATTAATAATTTCGAATAAACAATTTTGCAATTACAAAGTTAATCACTTTTGGTCTAACAAGCAAAGGAAAAATAAATTTTTTTAATAAAAAAACCTATCTTTTTCCCGCTTTAGGGCTATCGCGATACGCTTTTAGCACGTTTTGCCATCGCCGAGGCGAAGACAAAGTCGTTTAGCTCAGGATTCTCCGACAAAAGGATATCATCCTTTGAGCCCTCCCACCACTTCTGGCCTTCGTGGATATATACAATCTTTTCGCCAATCTCCATCACGGAGTTCATATCGTGCGTATTAATGATTGTTGTGATATTAAACTCCTTGGTGATATCGTGGATGAGGTTGTCTATAACCACCGACGTCTGGGGGTCGAGACCCGAATTTGGCTCATCGCAGAAGAGGTAGCGGGGGTTGAGCACGATGGCACGCGCAATGGCCACACGCTTGACCATACCACCACTAAGCTCCGAGGGGTATAGGTGGTCAGCACCCGTCAGGCGCACGCGCTCCAGGCAGAAGGTGACGCGGTCACGCTTCTCGCCCTCCGACATTGTGGTGAAAAGGTCGAGAGGCAGGCGCACATTCTCGCGCACGGTAGATGAGTCTAGCAGAGCACCGCCCTGAAAGATCATGCCTATATCCTTACGTATCGCCTTACGCTCCTTGAAGTTAAGGTCGGTGTAGCAGGTGTCGTCGAAGAAGATCTTACCCGAGTCGACGTCGTGGAGTCCCACGAGCGACTTAAGGAGCACGGTCTTACCCGAGCCACTACGTCCGATGATGAGGTTTGTCTTGCCAGTCTCGAACTCTACGGATACGTCGTTGAGCACTGTGCGACCCTCAAATGCCTTTGATATGTGATCTGCTCGTATCATGCGCGCATAATTTGTGTTAGGATGAGGTTGAATATCATAATTGCTACCGAGCTCGATACTACGGCACGCGTAGAGGCCTTACCAACCTCGAGAGAGTTACCCTTGGCGTAGTAGCCGCAGTATGCCGAGATCGAGGTGATGATAAAGGCGAATACCGCGCCCTTAACAAGGGCATAGGTTATAGCAAAGGGTTCAAAATAGTAGAAGAGGCCCTGAACATAGTCTCCCGGCAGCACAACACCCGTGAGCACACTCAAGGTATAACCACCCAACACGCCCACAAAGATACTGAAAAGCGTGAGCAAGGGGAAGAAGATCACGGTTGCTACAATCTTGGGCAAGATGAGGTACGATGCCGAGTTGACACCCATAATCTCGAGGGCATCAATCTGCTCCGTGATGCGCATTGTACCAATCTCGGATGCGATGTTCGAGCCAATCTTACCCGAGAGGATGAGTGCCAACACGGTAGATGAGAACTCAAGCACCATCACCTCACGCGTTGCGTAGCCAATCATAAACTTGGGAATGAATGGCGACTCGAGCGTGATAGCCATCTGTAGCGCCATTACTGCGCCGATGAATGTCGAGATGATTGCCGTGAGCGATATTGAGTTAAAGCCCAATGCCTCAACCTCATACGCGATGCGTCGGAGGTAGATGCTAAACTTCTCGGGGCGCGAGAATACCTTGCCGAGCAGCATCGTGTAGCGTCCTATGCTCTCAAATAGTTTTATCATACTACGTCTCTCTTTGTATCGTTACTTAATCTCCTCAAAATCTACATACTCACCCTGCTCGCTCGACTTCTTTTCGGGGCTGGGTGTAGCAGTACTCTTTGACTGCTGCTGGGCATCTGCCTGCTGCTGCATCTGCTTCACGAAGTCCTCAAGGCTCATACCATGTGCAAAGCCGTAACCATTAAAGCCTGCGCCCGCGTTCGCAGCACCCGCATTACCATTCATGGCATCGCGATACTCTCTCTCGAACTGTCGCTTCATGCGGCGGAACTGCAACCACACCAAGCCGATAACGATAAGGGCGATGATGAGCATGCCGAGCATAAACCACAGCAACTTAGGAAAGAAGATGGGCGGAAGAACTATTGCCGCCAATACTGCCAATGCAAAGAAGGGATATCTCTCAACAAAGGCAAGCAAACCATAGAATATAATTTTGAGATAGTTCATATCTTTCATTTTAAGGTTATAACGCCCAGCGAATGGCGCTAATTATCTTGCAACCGACAAAGTTACAAAATAATTCACAAACGACAAACAAATTTCGCCTCTTTGGCTATATGTGACCCTTTTCGGGGCAAGCATATGGGCAAGGCTTACTATATGAACCGCGCCCTCTGCCACTTGCCATTGGAGGCTGGTGTCACCTCGCGCTCCACGATGCCCGTCAGCACATCGGCGGCATCATCGTGGCGATTGGACTTGAACAGGCGGCGGAATGTCGTGAGGTGAGCATAAAACTCTGGCCAGCGCTGCGCCCAGTCGCGCGGCATGCGGATGGTATGGAGCACCGTCGCGGAGTTCGATAGTATGCGTGCCTCCTTGTTGCCACTCTGGTGAAACCACTCCACGCGCACCTTGGGCGCAAGGCGCTGCAGGGCACGGGCAAATCCCCTACCACCATTGTTGCTCTCCACCGCCGCACGCAGCGTATTGTTAGAGGAAAACATAGCAGAGACAAGGCGCTCGGTATGCTCCATCGACTCGCGCGAATATACCACATCCGTAACATATATCACCCCATCAGTATCAACGACATAGGCGACTGCACACAGATAATCCTCGCCCTCATCAGCCGTGTCGACATAGCACGCTCTCGCCACCACATCGCGCGGCAGCAGCTCATACTCACGGAAGTTATCGCCATAGAGCAACCCCTCCTTTGTCGAGGGGTGACCCTGATACATCGCCTCGAAGCGCACGGGGTCGAGGCGGCGCTTCGAGAGGAGCAGCTCCTTGCTCTGCTGCTCTGGCCACAGCGCCTCGCCCTCAGCGCGCGGGTCAATCTCGGTAGGTGGCGAGGCCTTGAGCGCCTCGAAGTTGAGCACCAGCCACGTATCCTTATCCACCTCCTCGATATCCTTGAGCGAGCGCAGCTCACGGCAGGGCTCGGTGCGCATAAGTGTGCCGATTAGGTCATCCTCATGCCAGCGGGTAAATACTATTAGTTCGCGCGACGTATTGTGCATACGCGTGCGCACAACAGATGTGTACCACTCCCAGCAATTCTCGCGCACGACGGGCGACTGTGCCTCCATGGCATCCTTATATAGGTCATCGAGGATGAAGCAGTCGACACGGTTGCCAGTGAGCGAGCCCTCGCGACCAACGCTGAGAAGCTCGCCCTTGTAGCCGATAATCTCCACCTCATCCGATGTGCGGATATATGCCGCGGGCTTCGTACCGCGCTTGATTGTGGTCTCGGGGAAGAGCTCTGCATACTCCCTCGACTCGAGAATGCGCTGCACGCGGCGGTTAAACTTCGAGGCCAGCGTACCCGAATATGATGCAATGGCTATGCGCGTATCGGGATCAAGACCAAGCATATAGGCGGGTAGCAGCGTCGTAGCACCTACGCTCTTGCCATGCTGCGGCGGCACCGAGACAATGAGTTTAGGGATACGCCCCTGGGCAAAGGCCTCAAGGATGGCATAGTAGGTGCTATGAAAGGGTGAGAACTCCAAGAATGGGTAGACCACCTGGGAGAAGTCACGAAACGATACTCTTTCCATAGGCCTCGAGGTTAAAGTTCTACGGTCTCGAGCATCTCGCTGAACGAGAAGTCGTTGGTTATAACCTCCGTGTCGAGGGTTGTTTTGAAGTCCCACCACACGGGGAGGATTGCGACAATATGACCAGGGGCGTACCTGTCGCGCTCTACAACGAGGGTTGTGATTAGGCGACACTCCACATCGCCATCGCATAGTGTCAGGCTGCCGGAGTAGAAGTCGCGCGTGCCGATTTCTGCCAGTAGCAACTCGGCAAACTTAAGGTAAATTGTAGGTGTTAGTTCGTACATAATTGATAATTTAGGGTTTATTAATCAAATATTGCATAAAATATTTGTATCTTCAAAATAAATTAATTAACTTTGTAGTGCAAATATAGGTTCAAAAACTTATTTTGTCAAGAGATTAATTCAAATATTTAATATAGATTATTTTTATATGGAGACCGTAGGCGAACGCATAAGACTTATGCGCAAACAGTTAAACATGACGCAAGAGCAAATGGCACAGCGACTTGGCATCGGCAAGGCTGCACTCTCAATGATTGAGACAGGCAAGGCGCGCCTATCGGCACGCAATAAGAATATCCTTGTTCAAGATTTTAATGTCAACCCCGACTGGATTGAGACTGGCACAGGCAAGATGTTCAACGCCGAGCCCGATTTGACATCCTACAACCTCCGCACTGACCGCTCGCTACCCCTTCAGAGCGTACCGCTCTACTCTATCGAGGGCACAGCAGGTCTTGTACCGCTCTTCCAGCAGTTGACAGAGGTAGAG
>JAFZGE010000171.1 GCA_017555545.1 Alistipes sp. | reverse complement strand
TAAGCAGAACGAGATATGCCGTCCTGAGGATGTGCGTCGTTGGATCCTTCTTCCAGCCTTCGCAAAGAAGCGCTATGTGGAGTTGCTCGCACAGCAGGATGACCTTATGAAGGCTGCCGTAGAGTCGAAGTATAACTTCTACCGCAAGGGTACTAACCCTGAGCGTGGTGTTATCTGCACTGGTATCGCATACAACTACTACATGGAGAACGCTGCAAACTCAGAGGAGCGTAGCGTACTCAAGATTTCACAGTATCCTCTCCCCATCGAGCTCATCGAGAAGATGGTTGCTGATGGCGCTAAGGAGATCCTCGTAATGGAGGAGGGTCAGCCCGTTGTTGAGGAGATGATTCGCGCAATCGTTCCCTCTACAGTTGAGGTTAAGGGTCGCTTGACTGGCGATCTCCCACGCGTAGGTGAGCTCAACCCCGACAGCGTACGCAAGTCATTGGGTATGGAGGCTTTGGAGAACCTCGAGGCAGATGATATCGTTGTAGCACGTCCACCCGCATTGTGCCAGGGTTGCGGTCACCGCGATATGTACAAGGCATTGAACGAGGTTGCTGCAGAGTATGAGAACCCACGCATCTTCGGCGATATCGGTTGCTACACTCTCGGTGCTTTGCCTCCATTCCAGGCTTTGCACGCTTGCGTTGAGATGGGTGCTTCAATCACTATGGCTAAGGGTGCATCGGACGCTGGTCAGTTCCCTGCATTTGCAGTTATCGGTGACTCTACATTCACTCACTCAGGTATGACAGGTCTTTTGGACTGTGTTAACTCTAACGCAAATGTTGTAGTAGTTATCTCTGATAACCTCACAACAGGTATGACAGGTGGTCAGGACTCAGCAGGTACAGGCAAGATTGAGGATATCTGCCGTGGTGTAGGCGTTAAGCCCGAGCACGTACGCGTCGTAGTGCCCCTACCAAAGAACATGGATGAGATTAAGGCTATCTTGCGCGAGGAGATCGAGTACAAGGGTGTATCAGTTATCATTCCACGTCGTGAGTGTATCCAGACAGCTAAGCGTCACGCTAAGGCGAAGGCTGCAGCTGCAAAGAAGGAGTAAGTCCGCTAATGCTAATTTATAACACGAAACAATTATGAAGAAAGATATCATTTTGGCAGGCGTCGGCGGACAGGGTATTCTGTCGATTGCTACGGTCATTGGCGAGGCTGCCTTGGCCGAGGGTTGGAACATCAAGCAGGCTGAGGTTCACGGTATGAGCCAGCGTGGTGGTGACGTGCAGAGTAACTTGCGTCTCTCAACTGAGCCCATCGCATCTGACCTTATCGCTAAGGGTGGTGCTGACATCATCATCTCACTCGAGCCTATGGAGGCGTTGCGCTACTTGCAGTACTTGAAGAAGGATGGTTGGGTAGTGACATCGAACGTTCCATTTATCAATATTCCTAACTACCCCGCAGAGGAGGAGATTAACGCTCACCTTGCGGCATTGCCACACTGTGTGTCACTCAACGTTGAGGAGTTGGCTAAGGAGGCTGGTGCGCCCCTTCAGGCGGCAAATATGGTACTCTTGGGTGCTGCTATCCCCATGCTCGACATAGAGTATGAGAAGATTGAGGCAGGTATACGTCGTATCTTCGCTCGTAAGGGTGAGGAGGTTATCGAGAAGAACCTTGCAGCAGTTCGTGCCGGTTATGAAAACTCAATTAAGAAATAAAAGCATGGAGAGACCATTAGATAAGCAGACCGTAGACAATATCTGTATTGCCAATGGACTCCGTAACGCTAAGGAGCTCGGCGCAGCATCTATTCGCCAGTTCGTAAGCGTAGTTAAGGACATCGAGGCTAAGATGGGTGTGGAGTATATCCGCATGGAGATTGGTGAGCCAGGCCTTCCCGCCGAGCAGATCGGTATCGAGGCTGAGCACGAGGCGTTGCTCGCAGGTGTAGGCTCTAAGTATCCCCTCATCACAGGTATCGAGCCCTTGACAAAGGAGGCGTCACGCT
>JAFZGE010000170.1 GCA_017555545.1 Alistipes sp. | reverse complement strand
CCTCGGGAAGCAACTCAGCGTTAACGTATGTGCTTGCATCGATGCCTGCCTCCTCTGCCTTACGCAAGATAGAGCGGATACGTGCGTGTGTGTACTGAATGAAGGGGCCTGTGTTACCGTTGAAGTCGATAGACTCGCGGGGATCAAACAACATGGTCTTCTTGGGATCAACCTTGAGGATGAAGTACTTCAAGGCGCCGAGACCTACCATCTCGCAGATTGCCGCAGCCTCCTCCTCAGAGCAGCCGTCGAGCTTACCGAGCTCATCAGACATCTCGCGTGCTGTGCCAATCATGTCGGCGATGAGGTCGTCAGCATCTACTACTGTACCCTCGCGAGACTTCATCTTACCCTCAGGCAACTCAACCATACCGTAAGAGAGGTGGAAGATGTTGTCGCTCCATTCGTAGCCGAGCTTCTTCAACACAAGCTTCAACACCTGGAAGTGGTAGTTCTGCTCGTTACCAACAACATAGATCATGTCATCGAGGCTATTCTCCTCAAAGCGGCTGAGCGCAGTACCGAGGTCCTGAGTCATGTATACTGATGTACCGTCGCCACGGAGCAAGAGCTTCTGGTCGAGACCATCTGCCTCTAGGTCGATCCATACCGAGTTGTCCTCCTTGCGGAAGAATACACCCTTCTTCAAACCATCCTCTACGAGGCTCTTACCCAAGAGGTATGTCTGCGACTCGTAGTATACCTTGTCGAAGTCAACGCCCATAGCCTTGTATGTCACGTCGAAGCCCTCGTATACCCAGCCGTTCATAGTCTCCCACAAAGCGTACACCTCGGGATCCTTAGCCTCCCACTTGCGCAACATCTCCTGTGCCTGGAGCATGATAGGAGCCTGCTTCTTTGCCTCATCCTCCGAAATACCCTTCTCCGCTACGAGAGCCTTAACTTGCTCTTTGTAGTGCTTGTCGAACTCTACGTAGTACTTACCAACGAGGTGGTCGCCCTTCATACCTGAAGATGCGGGAGTCTCGCCACCGCCATAGAGCTGCCATGCGAGCATAGACTTACAGATGTGGATACCGCGGTCGTTAACGAGGTTAACCTTGATTACGTTGTGGCCATTAGCCTTGAGGATAGTGGCAACAGAGTAACCAAGCAAGTTGTTACGCACGTGACCGAGGTGGAGGGGCTTGTTTGTGTTGGGCGATGAGTACTCGATCATGATTGTGCGACCCGATGCGGGCGCCATACCGAAGTTCTCAGCCTCAACGATCTCCTGGAAGCGTGCTGCCCAGAATGATGAGTCGATAGCGAGGTTAAGGAAGCCCTTAATCACGTTGAACGACTTGATCTCGGGAGTTGAAGCAACGATCTTCTCACCCAACTCTGTAGCTGTAGCCTCGGGAGACTTACGCGACGCCTTGAGCAAGGGGAACACAACAACGGTGTAGTCACCCTCAAACTCCTTGCGTGTCTTCTGTATCTGAATATTATCGCTAACGCCATACAACTCCTCGGTTGCACGCTTCACGACGCTCAAAATAAACTCTTCTGCATTAATCATAGTTACCTATATTTATAATCGTAGGTGCAAAGGTACGTTTTCTTTGCGAAATAATCGCCACTTACGACAAAAATTTAGTACCTTTGTGGAATAAATAACGCATAATATGAAGATTTCAGATATCGAATTAGGTAATCAGCCGCTATTTCTCGCCCCTATGGAGGATGTCACCGACCCTTCGTTTCGCTATATGTGTAAGCGTTTCGGTGCCGATGTCGTCTATACGGAGTTCATCTCATCGGATGGTTTGATTCGCGATGCGTGGAAGTCGCGCGCGAAGCTCAACATCGCCGAATTCGAGCGCCCCGTGGGCATTCAGATATATGGCCACCTCATCGAGCCCATGGTAGAGGCGGCACGCATTGCCGAGACCGCTAACCCCGACATCATCGACATCAACTTCGGCTGCCCCGTCAAGAAGATTGCTAACCGCGGTGCCGGCTCGGGCATGATGAAAGACCCCGACCTTATGGTGGAGATGACACGCCAGATTGTCAGGGCGGTGAATAAGCCCGTGACAGTTAAGACACGCCTCGGCTGGAGCGACGAGATGAAGAATATCGAGGAGATTGCCCTACGCCTGCAAGATGTTGGTATAGCGGCACTTACAATCCATGGTCGCACACGCTCGCAGATGTATCGCGGCGAGGCCGATTGGACACTTATCGGCAAGATTAAGAACGACCCACGCATCACTATTCCCATCATCGGCAATGGCGATGTTGACTCTGCCGAGAAGTGCAAACTTATGTTCGACCGCTACGGCGTAGATGGCGTGATGATTGGCCGCGCGACATATGGCCGCCCTTGGATCTTCCGTGAGTGTAAGCACTACCTCGAGACGGGTGAACTATTGCCACAACCCTCAGTAATTGAGCGCGTTGCTATAGCGAAGGAGCACCTCGCAAAGTCTTTGGAGGTTAAGGGTGACCGCGTGGGCATCCTCGAGATGCGTCGCCACCTCACGAACTACTTCAAGGGTCTGCCCGACTTCAAGCAGACACGCCTAAAGCTCGTGACCTCGTTCGATGTGGAGGAGATTACTTCGACCCTCGACTATATCGCCGAGCGCTGGGGTGACTTCGATATGCGCGAGACCGTCCCCGCACCCCTCTCGCACTATATTTAAGACTCCATAGAGTGATACAGAGACTGCCAGACAGATGTTTGGCAGTCTTTATTTTTTCTGTTAGGAACAATTATGTAGTTTAAAGGTCGACAATACCACTACTACACGCAATAAAATTTTGCACCCAAACGTTATATTGGCACGAGAGTTGATATAAACTCATACAGCTACGTTGGCAACGAGACAACGTAGTTAGGTTTCTTCATTTATTTAAGTTTGGGTTAGTAGTTTTTACAGAATTGTTTCTGGAAGGCGAGCGGCAGTCGGGAGACTCCCGCTCGTTCTTTTTTTATTTCTGTAAAAACTATGACTGCTCCTATTATAAGAGAGAGTTTAGAGAGTTTAAGGAATTTAGGGTATAGCTTACGCAAGATTCTATGACACTAAACGCCCTAAATTCCCTAAACTCTCTATATAGTAGGTGACGTAGTTTGGGGGTATTTTAAGATTTTCTCAAAAAAATCGAAAAAAAAGTGCGAAAAATTTTGGAGATTAAAAATAAAGATGCATCTTTGCAGCGTCAAAAATGACAAACATACTTGGTCGATTCATCTAAGGGCTAGGATACCTGCCTCTCACGCAGGACATAGGGGTTCGAATCCCCTATCGACTACTCAAAAAAAGCTGTCTAACCATAAGTTAAACAGCTTTTTTCATTTTATGCCCTGTCGCCAATCTGCAACTCAATGTTCTCACCAGACCACTGGTTGACCTCGACCCTCTTGCGCAACACCTGCTCTGCGCCATGGAAGATCTCGAGACTCATCTCAAAGGGCTGAGCCGCACTAACATCCGTAGTCATTGGCAGAGTGTGGGGCATTACATATATATATAAGGTAAGAGCCGTGGCATCCTGAGTGCGCAGTTCCACTCTGCGATTGGCGCTATAGCCACGCGGGATCTCACGAAGCTCCGCACCGACAGGAGCAACCTCCGATGAGTGCTTGAGAAATTCTATCTCCTCGCCGTCGCGCACAACACTGCACATAACGACAATATTGTAGCGCCAGAGCTCAGAAAAATCGCTATCTAAAATTATGGTAAAAGGTTGCATAACAAAAAAATTCTATGTTTTTCTGCTACAAAAATAGTAATAATTTGCACAATTTAGTTTTTTATCGTAAATTTGCAAACTATTTGTGCTGAAATGGAGCAAATTGGATTATATACAATAGCCTTTAAGGGGCTTAAGAATGGTGAGCACACCTTTGATTTTCAGGTAGATAACGCACTTTTCGAGGCGTTCGAGACCGAGGAGATCAAGGGCGGTGACTGCATTGTGCGTGCGAACCTCGTGCGCAGCGAGTCGATGTTGGAGCTTAACATCACCATTGAAGGTGAGGTAATTTGCGAGTGCGACCGCTGTCTTGAGGATTGCCCTATTGCTATTGACTATGAGGGAGACCTCGTTGTTAAGTTCTCGGATGAGACCGACTACTACGATGGCGACGTGATGTGGATTTCGCCCGCCGATGATGTGGTTGACCTCACACAGTACATCTACGAGAGCATCGTACTCTCGCTACCCTACAGCCGTGTGCACGAGGAGGGCGAGTGTAACCCCGAGATGCTTGCTTCGTTCACCGAGATTTCGGAGGAGGAGCTAGAGGCACTCGAGGCAAAGGTCGAGGAGAGCGACGTTGTGGGTCTTGATGACTACAACAAGTCGATACTCGAGGCGCTTAAGAGCCAAATGCAGGAGAAATAGTAAGAAATGGGTTCGAGCGGTGGCTTATCCGTCGGGTTATCGCAAGGACAAAAGAAACATAAATACTTAAAAATTATATTGTAAAATGGCACATCCTAAACACAAAGTCTCTTCAACACGTCGAGACAAGAGAAGAACTCACTACAAGGCTGTTGTTCCTACTGTAGTAAACTGCTCAAACTGCGGTTCAGCAGTACTCTACCACCGCGTATGCCCCGAGTGCGGCTTCTACCGCGGTAAGCTCGCTATCGAGAAGAAGGTTGCTGAGTAGTCTTCAAAGTTCACAAAGAGCACACCGCGAGAGTGGTAGTGCTCTTTTTTTATACGAGTTTGTGTGACACAGCACATACTCTGGTCAAACTAGGACTCTCGTTAGTCCCACAACACCAAACAATTATGATTAGAATCGGTATCGACGCCATGGGCGGTGACTTCGCACCCGAGGTTGCCATCGAGGGCGCAATCATGTCTCTTAAGTTGCTCAACAAGGAGAGCCGCATCGTACTTTATGGCGATGAGCAGCGCATCCGCGAGCTCATCAAGAAGCATGGTGCAAACGAGAAAAACTTCGACATCGTGGCAACAACACAGGTCATCGAGATGGGCGATCACCCCGCAAAAGCCTTTATCTCTAAGCGCGACTCTAGCATCACACGTGGCTTCAACGACCTCGCAGAGGGTAAGATTGACGGCTTCGCAAGTGCTGGTTCAACAGGCGCAATGATGGTTGGCTCAATGCAGGTCATCAAGCCTATCGAGGGTGTTATCCGCCCCGTACTCGCAACCCTCATCCCCACAGTATCTGCCGAGAAGGGTATCCAGCGCGCCATCCTCATGGACGTAGGTCTCAATGTAGACGCTAAGCCCGAGGTATTGGCACAGTATGGTTTGCTCGGCTCTATCTACGCTAAGTCGGCACTCAACATTGAGAACCCACGTGTCGCGCTCCTCAACATCGGCGAGGAGGAGGGCAAGGGTAATGCTCAGGCTAAGGCTACATACGACCTTATGAAGGAGGATAAGCGTTACAACTTCGTGGGTAATGTCGAGGCTTCGTACATCTTCACAGGTAAGATTGGCGATGTTGTTGTTGCTGATGCCTTCGTGGGCAATAGCCTTCTCAAGATGGCTGAGGCTCTCTACCGCATCAACTTCCGCCTCGGCGGTGGCAAGCCACGCTTCAAGCTCATGCTCCGCAGCTTGCTCGGTCGCATCATCCCCAAGCTCTACTGGCAGTACGACTTCTGGGATTCGATGAACGCAGAGAGCGTTGGTGGTCTTCAGGTTATGGGTATCAACGCCCCCGTTATGATTGGTCACGGTAGCTCATCGGCACGCGCCATCTGCAGCATGATCCTCTCTATGGAGCGCGATATCAAGAGTAACTTCCCCGCGAAGTTGCGTGAGGCACTCAAGGAGACTGCGACAAATACCGAAGCATAATAACGAACATAGAAAGACTATCGCCTCTTTGGGAAGATAGTCTTTTTACTTAATGCTACAAAGATGAAAATCAAGAATTTATTTGCACTACTTCTATCTTTTGCACTCTTTACTACGGCGTGTGAGAATAGCACAGATACCCCTGCACCCGACAACACCGAGGAGCCTGACGCTCCTAAGGATGATGAGGAGAACAAGGAGGAGGAAGAGGAGACTAAGGATCCCGTACACCCCGAACTTGAGGCAGCAACATACGAACTTAAGGAGAATCTCGATGTTCGCATGCACCCCTTGCAGACAAATGGTCTTCGCAACGACTACGTCAGCTTCTATGATGTGTATAGCGACATCACACTCTTTATCGACTTCTACGCTCCCATAGAGTGCGCCTATCTCCCCTCGGGCGAGTACCCCTTGGGCGATGGCTCAACGATGACCTCGGATAGGGAGTATACCTATGTTACGCTTGAGACAGGTGCAGACTTTATCCGTTGTGTTGATGGTTGGGCAGTAGTAACGGCAAAGCACAATGATGAGACTGGCGATACTACGCATAAGGTTACAGCCTATTACACCATGGCAAATGGCGAGACCATCTCGTTGCAGTACGAGGGCGTATTTACAATCAAGCAGGGTATGTAATGACTATTACCTTAATAAAGTAAAAGGGTTGTCAATAGACAACCCTTTTACTTTATTATCAGTCTATATCCCACCCCTCTAAGCGACTGTATCTCCACGCGAGGGTCATCCTCAAGGTAGCCACGCAGGCGCGATATAAATACATTCAACGAACGCAGGTTGTAGTAGCTATCATCACCCCATATATCCTTAAGTAGCCCCTCCGAGGCTACAACCTCGCCGACATTTGCAGCAAGCATCGTGAGCACCGCCGACTCTCGTGCCGTGAGACGGCGCGTAGAGCCGTTGCGCGTAAGAGTCCAGAGGTTGCTATCGAGGCGATACTCACCTATAGTAACAATGCCCGTGGCCTCGACCTCGTCAGGATGACGAGCCAAAAGTGCCGAAACACGTGCGAGCATCTCACTAATGGCAAATGGTTTGCGCATATAGTCATTACCACCACACTTAAAGCCCTCGCACACATCCTCCACCCCACTTCGTGCCGAAAGGAACAACACCTCGCACTCGCGATTTGTTTTGCGTATCTCGCGCACCATGGTCATACCGTCCATATCGGGCATCATGATGTCAGCAATAACAAGATCGGGGAGCACACGCTGAAACTCCGCGAGACCCTCCACACCATTTACCGCGGTGTAGACCTCGTAGCCCGCACCGCGCAGTGCATCACCGAGAATACGAATAAGCACCACCTCATCCTCAACCACAAGAATACGCCTACTTGCCATAGCGCAAAAGTTTTAGAGTGAAACATGAGCCCTCACCGAGAGTAGATGTGAGCGAGACACTACCTCCATGGCGCTCCACAACGCTACGCACAAAGTATAGACCAATGCCGTAGCCCGAGGTGGAGTACTTGTCGCCCGTGGTTATGCGGTAGAACTTATCGAAAATGCGCTTCTGCTCCTTGCGCGGTATGCCTATGCCACAATCCTCAACACTAACATATGTATATCCATTGCGCACTGAACCACACAACTTAACCTTTGGTCTCTCGCTCGAATACTTTATAGCATTGTCGACCAGGGCCGAGAGCGCGCCCTCAAGGTAGAAAGCATCAGCCACAACAGCACATCCATCTTCCATATCTACGCTCCACTCCACATTGCGCGAGGCATAGCGCATATCGAGCGACTTTACCACACGCTCTACCATCTTAGCCACATCGCACTCCTCAAATCTAAGTTCCGCCGTTGCAAACTTCTCAGTAGAGCTACGCAAAATCTCATCAACCATAGCACCAAGGCGTTGTAGCTCACCATGCGCCATATCGAGGTAGTCGCTACGCTGCTCATCGACAATCTCGGGCATCGTGCGTAACGCATCCACAGAGGCATATGCCGCAGCTATGGGAGTCTTTAGTTCATGCGTTATGTTGTGCGTGAGGTCTCGGCGTATCTTCTCTACCTCCTTTGCACGAAAGAGCGAGCGTAGCATATACAAAAAGGCGATTATAAGCAGGAGCACTGATATACCCTGCATTATAAGCATGCGCTTCATGTCGCCAAGAATCGCGGAGTGTGGATCAGCGACCGTAAGGCGTAGGATGAGGGGCGTTAATCTCTTATCTACCGATATAACATCCTCATTATTCGAAAGTTCGCCCATCGCCATAATCACAATGGGCTCGGCATCTGTCGTTGAGAGCACCTCGACACGGAAGTCTGTTGCAAGGCCCGCAGTACGCAACCCCTCACCCACAAAGGCATGGAAGCGCGAGATATTACCTATGTTGATTGCAGCATCGCCATTCATAGAGTTCGTGGCATATTTCCATGCTGCCTCCTCCATGACGCTACATATCTGCTGCTCATATTTCTCACGCATATCGCGATAGGTTCGCACGCTCCACATAGCCTCAACTGCAACTAGAAGCGCCAAGGCCAAGACTACGACAACGGATACGACTCTAAAATTCTGTTCTCTCATTGCTTATTGCTTTACCACAAAGGTAGACAAAATATCGAATGGCTCATCCCTCTTAACACTATTTAACATATCTCTTAACACTCTTTAACCTTAAAAATTAGGCGCAGGCAAATTATACCCCTATCTTTGCAATACGAAACAAGAGCTCTTAAACCTATTACAGAACACTTAAAACAAAAAGAGATTATGAAACGCCTACTCATAACCATGGTAGCACTCATTGGTACTATAGCGACATACGCTAATAGTGAGGTACAAAAGCCTCTATATATTATTAATGGTAAGGTGGCCACTATCGACGAAGTGAAGTATTTGGGGGATGACCTAGAGTCGATGACCGTGCTTACGAATAAAAAGGATGTAAAGGAGTTCGAGCACCTTGGCGACACCTCTAATGGTGTTATTGTCATCACGCTCAAGAGTACAGAGGAGGAGGATATGCCCTTTATCTATGCTGACGTTATGCCTCAGTTTATGGGTGGGGACTTGCTCGCCTTCCGCAGCTGGGTTATGCAGAATGTGCGCTACCCCGAGACAGCGATGAAGGAGGGCAAGGAGGATATGGTTGTTGTGCAGTTCAGTGTTAACCGCCACGGATATATCGACTACGACCGCATCAATATTTTGCAGTCGGAGTACCCCGACATCTTTGCCGAGGAGGTAAAGCGCGTAATTAGCTCCTCACCACGCTGGACGCCGGGATTTAATAATGGCTACGCCGTCTCTGTGACTTTAACACTCCCTATCGCCTTTAAGTTGGAATCGAAGCAGGGCGTGACACCTGCCGTAAAAAGCGATAACGAGAACCAGATTGTCATTATGGCACTTGACTCAGACAAGCAGAGCAAATCTGGTTTGAACCCCGTGTATATCATAGATGGTATACCCTCAACCTTGGAACAGGTTAATGCCTTGAAACCCGAGGAGATTAAGGATGTTGTAGTTTATAGAGATGCCAAAATGTTCTCATACTACAAGGATTATGGTAATGTTGAGGATGGTGTGTTTATTATCCGCACTAACTCGCTCGACAAAAATATTGAGAATACTCCAGACACTCTGCCCATATTTATGAATACAAGCACCGAGGCCTTCCAGCGTTGGTTGTTCGAGAACCTACGCTACCCCGAGCAGCTCCGCGATAAGAACCTCGCAGCACACTATGTCGTAAAGTTTAAGGTCGATAGCGCTGGTTATGTGGTGATTATGGAGATAAAGTGCATCAAGGGTACGGCGCACAAGTCGTTCGAGGATGAGATTACGCGCGTTATGTTGAGCTCGCCCCGCTGGACCCCTGGCATGAAGAACGGCAAGGCTGTATCGTGCCAATTGAGCCTACCCGTAATATTTGGTTCAATGGATATTTAGCATTAGGGAATTTAATGAATTTAGGGAGTTTAGTGTAGGCGCCCCCACCTTGCTAAACTCCCTACTCTTTCTCCCCCTAAACTCTCTAAACACAAACCTACATTAGCACCGAGACTCAATTTCTCATTTCCCACAACTTCATTCTTGTTAGAAGTCGTGAGATGTGGTACATCGCAAAAGAAACCTCCCAAGGATAGTACTAAACGTACGGCCTTGGGAGGTTTATCTTTTGGGATGTGCCACAGATTACGGCTTATCACAAGAATCTAGGGTAATGGTACTACATTCGCAAATCCCATGAATGCCATTGCAAGCAATCCCGCAGTGATAAGCGCGATGGGCACACCACGGAAGGCGGCGGGGACATCCTCAACCTCGAGGCGCTCGCGGATACCTGCAAAGAGAACAAGAGCGAGGGCGAAACCGAGAGCTGTAGCTACAGAGTAGATAACACCTGTAAAGAGGTCCATATCCTTCTGAATCATAAGGATAGCAACACCGAGCACAGCACAGTTAGTTGTGATAAGAGGGAGGAAAATACCGAGTGCCTGGTAGAGGGCGGGAGAGACCTTCTTAAGCACGATCTCAACCATCTGCACAAGGGCAGCGATAACGAGGATGAAGACGATGGTCTGCATAAACTCGATACCGAAGGGCACGAGGATATATCGCTGGAGACACCATGTAACGATAGATGCGAGTGCCATAACGAAGGTCACGGCCATACCCATACCGAGTGATGTGTTCACCTTTGATGAGACACCGAGGAAGGGGCAGATACCGAGGAACTGCGAGAGCACCACGTTGTTAACGAAGATAGCGCCAATGATAATGGCGACGATGCCAATCTCCTCGACGTTAACCGTACCCGTTGCGAAGGCGTTGTATACCTCCAGCGAGATGTTTCCTTTAGTTAGAATAGACAACATATTCATAGCCATTATCGTTTTGCAATTTTGTTAAACACAACCATAAGGTAGCCCAACACGAGGAAGCCACCAGGGGCAAGGATGAAGAGCAGGGGCATTACATCTGCGGCAAACGAGAAGCCGAAGATGGCACCCGAGCCGAGCACCTCGCGCACAGCACCGATAACGGTGAGCGAGAGCGTGAAGCCAAGACCGATGCCCACACCATCCAACGCAGAGTCGAATACGCCATTCTTAGATGCGAAGGCCTCGGCGCGACCAAGGATGATACAGTTAACCACGATAAGTGGGATGAAGACACCAAGCGACGCATCGAGTGCGGGGAGGTAGGCCTTAATCAGCATGCCGATGATGGTCACGAACGATGCTATGACCACAATGAATGCGGGGATGCGCACCTTGCTCGGAATAAGGTTCTTGATGAGCGAGATAGCCATATTCGAGAGGATGAGTACCGCCATTGTTGCTACACCCATACCCATGCCGTTGATGGCCGTAGAGGTGACACCAAGCGTGGGACACATACCCAAGATGAGCGCGAAGGTGGGATTCTCCTTGAGAATACCCCTTGTTATAAGTTGAAGCTTACCCATTATTTCTCCTCCTCTGTTACATTATTTTCCATCTGACACTCCTCGGTAGTTGTCGCACCCGAGGCTGTGTCAACATCTTCTGCGACCTCCTCAACTACCTCACTCTCAGCTGCGCGCTTCGAATTTGTAGCACCCGAAGCCGAGTCTGCACCCACAACCTTAGTCTCATCGAGTTCGCCCTTAGCCTTGAGATAGCCAGCATAGGCTGTCTCAACAGCATTTACATAGGCACGCGATGATATTGTAGAGCCTGTCAACGAGTCGAACGAGCCATTTTTCTTCTTAACCTCGAATGTCAACGCCGCAGGGTTCTTCTTGAGGATAGACTTCTCAAGAGCGTTGCCTGGCTGTGTCATGTTTGCACCGAGACCTGGGGTCTCACTCTGCGCCAACACCTTAACGCCGCTGATTGTGACATTGCCAGCCTCCTCAACGAAGCCTACCATGAGCTTGATGCGACCACCATAGCCCGACCTTGTGATGCTGGGAGCCTCAACAGCGTAACCCTTAACAATGTTACTATCGCTCTTCGACACCACGGTGCTTACTACAACCTCGAAGTCGCCAATAGCAAACACCTGCTCCTCGCCTACTACAGCCTCGCTCTCAGCGGCGTTGAGCACCTCGAATTTTGCGATGTTCTTTGCATTAAGCTCGGTCGCTGCGATGGTATCCTTGGTGATATTATCTACCAAGCCCACCAAAAGTGCCGAGACTGCGGTAATGGTGAAGAGCACCAATACCATATTCTTCAATGAACTCTTCATAGCCATTACTTACTTTTTAACGCCGAAACGCTTCGGACGGAAATACTTATTAATGAGGGGCGTAGCGGCATTCATAATGAATATCGCGAACGACATACCCTCGGGATAGGCGCCCCACAAACGGATAATCATGGTCAAGAGACCGATGCCCACGCCATAGATCAACATACCCTTGTGCGTCATGGGCGATGTAGAGTAGTCCGTAGCCATGAAGATAGCGCCGAGCAATGCGCCACCCGCCAAGATGTGGAACAAGGGGAGCTCGTAGCACAATGCGCCACCACCGATAGTCAAGGCTACGCAGAGGGCGAACACCGCCATGGTGCCGAGCACTGCAACGGGGATATGCCATGAGATAACCTTACGCCACAAGAGGTACAAACCGCCAAGGATAAGTGCCAACGAGGCAATCTCACCCATAGAGCCATTCATATAACCGCCGAACATATCCATAAAGTCGATGCCCTCGAGGTTCATTTTGCCAAGCACGATGTTACCCGCAGCGTCGTATGTCTTGCCCTTGACAACGGCAAGCAATGTAGAGCCTGAAATTGCGTCGGGCACGTTTGTTGTCCAGTTGGTCATCTGCACGGGGTATGCGATAAGCAAGAAGATACGACCTGTGAGCGCGGGGTTGAAGGGGTTGCATCCCAAGCCACCGAAGGTCATCTTACCAACGCCGATAGCCACAACAGCGCCGATAAGCACAATCCACCATGGAATACCCACGGGGAGGTTGAAGGCCAACAACATACCTGTAACGATAGCCGAGAGGTCGCCAATGGTTGTGCGGCGTCCCAACATAAGACCAAAGAGGTACTCGAACAACACGCAGCCTGCAACAGCCACACCTGTAACGAGCAATACCCTCCAGCCCATAACGTATGTCGATACGGCGAGGGCGGGGATGAGCGCCAAAATCACGTCGAACATTATTCGGCGTGTCTTCTCACCACCATGGATATGGGGCGAGGGCGCAGCAAAAAGTCTGGTTGCCATATATAATTCTATTTTTTATTACTTCTTATTATTCGCTGCCGCGCGCGCACGCACGATAGTTGATACTGTCTGCTTGCCGATGCGGATGTAGTCCAAAAGGGGCAAGTATGAGGGGCATGTGTAAGAGCAGCAGCCACACTCGATGCAATCTACGGTGTTGTGCTCCTCGGCCATATCCCACTTCTGCATCTTGGCGAGCTTGGACAAGAGGTAGGGCTCAAGACCCATGGGGCAAACGCTAACGCACTTACCACACTTGATACAAGCCGACTCCTTACCACGTGCTGCCTCTTCGCCAGAGATAACGGTGAGACCTGAGCAACCCTTAATCAATGGTGCTGTAAGGTCTACAACTGAGCGACCCATCATAGGGCCACCATTGAGGAGCTTTACATCACCCTCGGGAACGCCTGCCAACTCAAAGAAACGGCTTGCGGGAGTACCAAAGCGAGCGAGGTAGTTGTGTGTAGAGTTAAGGTGCTTACCCGTAACTGTTACGACACGCTCGATAAGGGGCTTATTCTTCTGCACCGCCTCATATATAGCGACACACGTTGATACGTTGCACACCACAGCGCCCACAGAGATTGGGAGGGCTGGAGGAGGTGGCACCTGGCGGCCTGTAACAGCTGCGATGAGCTGCTTCTCACCACCCTGGGGGTAGCGCATCTTGAGGGGCATAATCTCGATGCCGCGGTAGCCATCACGAGCGATAACCTCGCGCAAGTGCTTGATAGCATCGGGTTTATTATTCTCGACACCGATAACGGCGCGCTCAACGCCTACGGCACGCATAACAATCTCGGTACCAGTGAGTACCATCTCTGCGCGCTCGAGCATTGTGCGGTAGTCCGAAGTGAGGTAGGGCTCACACTCCACACCATTAATAACCACCACCTCGGCCCTCTGACCCTCGGGGATAGTAAGCTTAAAGTGTGTGGGGAACTGTGCACCACCGAGACCTACGATACCCGCATCCTTAATCTTTGCGATGATCTCCTTAGGTTCGAGCGTACACTCGCGCTTATGGTCGGGAGTACGGTCGATAGTCTCAAGCCACTCGTCGCCCTCACGCTTGATGACAACCATCATGCGGCGCTGACCCTGGCCATTGGGGAACATATCGATGTTGGTAACAGTACCAGAGATTGGCGAGTGTATATTTGCCGAAACAAAACCTGTAGACTGACCAATAACCTGACCAGTGAGCACCTTGTCACCACGCTTTACCACGGGTGTTGAAGGGGCTCCGATATGCTGAATCATGGGAATCTTCACCTCGTCGGGAAGCTCCATGATCTCGATAGCCTTATCCTTGCTCCACTCTTTATTGTCGTGCGGATGAATACCGCCTATTGGGAATGTTCTCATACTCAATTTACTATTTAGCGGTTTCACTCTTTACGGCTGCGGGTGCCTCCGCCTTGGGTGCAGCGGGCTCCTTGGGCAAACGCTCCATGTTCTTGATGTTGATAGCGCCTGTAGGACACTCGTTCACACACTTACGACAGAGTTTGCACTTGTTGGGGTCGATGTATGCGAGGTAGTTGTCGATGGTGATAGCCTCGAAGGGGCAAGCCTTAGCACACTTACCACAACCGATACATCCCGCCTTACATGCCTTCATAACAACCGAGCCACGGTACTTCGAACGGCAAGCAACATAGATAGCACGGTTCTTAGGCCACTTCTTACGCAACTCGATAAGACCCTTGGGACATGTCTTAACACATGCGCCACACGCAGTACACTTGTCGGGGTCAATCTCCACAAGACCAGTCTCCGCGTTGAGTGTCATAGCGCCGAACTTACAAGCCTGAACGCAGTCACCATAGCCGATACAACCAAAGGCACAACCTGTCTCACCTACGTAGAAGGTGTTAACAACAGCGCAGCTCAAAGCACCATCGTAGTGGTTAACCTTGGGGCGCTTCTGGCAAGTACCACCACAGAGCATAGTAGCAACCATAGGAGCCTTCTCCGCAGCGCTCTTACCGAGATAGCCTGCTATAGACTTCATCACATCAGCACCAGCAACGGGGCAGTAGAGTGAATCGATATCGTCATTCTTAACCAATGCCTCTGACATTGCGCGGCAGCCAGCAAAGCCACAACCACCGCAGTTAGCACCAGGAAGCATCTTCTCCACCTCGTCGATGCGTGGGTCCTCTTCGACCTTAAATTTCTGTGCAACGAAATAGAGAATAACAGCCAATAGCGCACCCAACAAACTGAGTGTGAGAACTGTCAATACTAAAGGGTTCATAACTCTTTTATAATTGTAAATTTTATCTGTTTATCAAACATCTTGCGCATGAGATAAAGCACAATAAAGTAGAGTGTCAACGCCACCATCGAGCTGAGAGCCGCAATACCATCCTCGAGGCCCAAGGCTCGGGCGCCAAAGAGCACGCCGACAAGGACAATGAGGGGTAACACATAGCTCCACACAACCGAGACAAGACCCATGCGCTTATGCTCGAGTGCCACAATGACCCTCTCGCCTGGGGTATACTCCGCGGCGTAGGGTGTCTTAACGACAATCTCGCGCTTCTCGCCACGCTCACCACAGACGCTGCGGGCATGGCAACCAGCACATGCGCTCTCGGGCATCACGCTCACGATAACCGTATCGTTTGTGACGCTCTCCACAACACCTCTATGCTGCAAGGAAGAACTCATATAGACCTAACCAACCTTAAAAGCTTAGTCGCAGTAGTGGTTTACCAAAGGCATCAACCACTCGTGACCAAAGGCACAAGGTGAAAGACGCAATACGGGAGGGAACTGATAACGTTTCTTCTCGTTCTCCATAACCATCTTGTGAATCTTCTCCACAACGGCTGAGTCGAAACCTGCATTGATAATCTCCTCGCGGTGCTGCTTCTTCTCAATCATGCGGAACAAAATGGCGTCGATAACCTCATAGTGGGGCAAGTGGTCGCTATCCTTCTGGTTGGGGCGCAACTCCGAAGAGGGCTCCTTGTCGATGATAGCATCGGGCACTACGTCGCCAAATGTAGCGTTGATGTAGCGTGCCAAGTCGTAGATCTCGCCCTTGTACAAGTCGCCAGTAGGGCTGAACGTACCTGCTGTATCGCCATAGAGAGTACACCAGCCGAGGGCGTTCTCACTCTTGTTTGATGAGTTGAGAAGCATATAGCCTGTCTTGTTCTGCAAAGCCATAAGCATGGTTGTGCGGATACGAGTCTGGATGTTCTCCTCTGTAGCATCGAACTCCGTACCACCGATAACGGGCTGGAGTGTGCCTACCATAGCGTTGTATGCCTCGATGATGGGCAATACGCTATACTCTACGCCGAGGTTCTCTGCAAGAGCCTTTGCATCCTCCACGCTCTCGTTTGGCGTAAAGGGCGAAGGCATGAGCAATACGCGAACATTCTCCTTGCCGAGTGCACCAACAGCGATGCAGGCAACAACCGCCGAGTCAATACCACCCGAGAGACCCACGCAGGCCTTAGTGTAGCCATTCTTGTGGAAGTAGTCGCGTGTACCAAGACATGCCGCCTCATAGACCATGCGAGTGCGGTCGTTGTAGGTTGTCAAGGGCACCTCGAAGGGCTTGTTCTCAGCCTCTGTATCGAAGATGCGCATATCCTCCTTGAAGCTGTTGAGCATCAATACGAGGTGGCCATCCTTGTCGAGAACGCCTGAAGTACCATCGTAAACGATATCGCCGGAGCCACCAACCTGGTTCATAAGAACGAGTGTTGTACCCTCAGAGAAGGCCAAACGACTCATCTTCTCGAAACGACGTGTCATGATACCCTTACCATAGCGACGCGCGTTGATTGAGATGATAGCGTCGATGTCCTCATCAACCTCGTGCATGCGGCTGAGATCATCACCCACAACAACACGAAGGTTTGTATCCTTGATGCGGATTGTCTGGCTACCTACCGATGAGCCAACGATGTAACCCATCTCGCGGCGTGCTGTGACATGGCGCTTACCGATGTACTCGATGTTACCATGAGCATCGATATATGCCGCAGCACTGATAGGGCCCTCAGCTGTGAGATAGGGAGTACCTACAATCGCAGCGATACCCTTACAGTGGTTTGCGATAGTCTCGACAGCCTCCTCGCAGAGTGTGAGGAATGTTGTCTTTGTAAGCAAGCCATAGGCGGGAGTACCCGACACTGCAAACTCAGCAAAAACGGCAAGGTCAGCACCCTGCTGCTTAGCCTCGTTGATGGCTGCAATAATTTTTGATGCGTTGGCCTTAATGTCACCAACGGTGAAGTTGAGCTGTGCTAATGCAATCTTCATATCTTGTTGTCTAATATTTTTCGCTCGAAAAATCGTCCCTATACCATAGGTATAGTTACTCGGGCGCAAAGGTAGTAAAAAAATATCGATTTCTTGCAGATTTCAGGAAAATTTATTACCTTATTGCGCACGGCGAAAAGCTACACTCCAAACAACAAATTAAGCCGTGTAAAAATACACGACTCAACACCCAAAAAATCTATATATTTTGTTATTTCCGCAACCTTAGAATGCCTCACTATAGCCCACGATAAAGGTGTGGCATCCGCGACCAAAACCACAGTCGACACGTACCAAAGATGAGGGATTAAAATACCAGCGAACGCCCGCACCATAGGTTGGCAGCACCCTACTCCATGACGCGGGTTCGTTGCACGTAAAGGCTGTTCCGCAACCACCCCAGCCAGCAACAACAAGCCCCTCCCATACGCGCTGTCGCAACTCCAACTGCGCAGCAATCAACGTATTACCACTAAAGCGACCATAATAGTAACCACGCATTCTATCCTCGCCACCAAGCATCGCGCGACACATCCACGGAGTGTTAGCCGAGTGGTGCTCGCCATATAGATTGAAAGCGAGCAGGCCACCTCGCCACAATGGCTGAAACCAGTCAAAGAGCGCACTAACCTCATGCAACGCACCGCCAACACTATTTAACACCGCAGGCGAGAACTCGTACTCCACAGCAAACACAACACCTCGCGACAAATTAACATCCTCGGTGCGAAGAGTCGAATATTTCAGCCCCAATCCGAGACCAAGACCCGAGAAATGCGTTGCTCCGTCAGCAATAATAGAGGCCGCAATATTATCGGCATCTACAATACTTCTATTTTCGTATTCTGCACGCACTCCGAGAGTTAGACCCGTACACAAGCGATAGTCATAACGCATGTATGCGTCATAATTTCGCGATGCATACTCACCATACGATGCACCCAATGAAGTGGCAAAGTCGAGACCATAGAGATAATATCTATCGAGCGCAAAACCACCACCATACCTCAACGCATGCCTATCGCCAAAGTAGTTTACCCCCTCCAACGCCACATTATAGCACCCCTTAAGCGATGCCGAAGCATTCAGCCTTAGCTGATGGGGTGACGCTGATTGTTTGGTGCGATAGTGGAGCATAGCCACGCCCACCAAGCGCCAACCCGTAGCCTCGGAATAGGCTGGAGCGCCAATAACAGAGAACTTCACATCGCGAGCATCAGCACCATCAAACGTGAGGTAGTCATTAAGAGAAAGACCAAACCTCTCGATGCCCGTTTGAGCACGAGAGGTTTGGTCTATTGGTGTATAGGTATAGGTTACGGTGTCTGATGCTATGACCAACTGCTCGTGACTCTGTGCCGAGAGCGTGCCTACGGCAAATGCCGCAGCAATGGTCATAACAAGACCACGCAACATAGTCTATCCTATTATCGCAACTTGTCTGCTGCCTCGATGAAGCGCTGCTGCTCCTCCTCAGACATCTCGCCCTTAGTTATGTAAACGAGCTCACCAGCCTTGTTTACGAGCAAGATAACGAACATATCATTGCAGTCACCCAAACGCCATGCGCTTGAGAACCAGTGGTCGGGGTCGCAGAGGATGGTAGCACCATTCTTCGCAGTACGCGACTCAGCAATCTGACGGATAACAGAGTCAGGCACAGGATACCATGAATCCTTAAGGTTTACGATACCGAAGCCCTCGATATTGGGGCCAGCAAGACGCTTAGTCTCCTCAATGTGTGTGATGAATGCGTCATTCTGCTTGGGAACATCGGGATCAACGTAGAAGATCATCAAGTTCTTCTCACCCCACCAAGGCAAACGCACCTTCTGCGCGTTGAGATCCTGAACCTCAACGTTACGCACGCGGCGAGGCAATGACTGTGCCTCTGCGCTTACAGAGAAGAGCATAGCGGCTGCAAAAACAAAAAGCAATGCTTTAATTTTCATAGTATAATTTATTTAAATTTTAACTACATTTTACCGTTTAACTCCGCAAAGATAGAAAAAATATTGAGACATAACTACACCTCAAATGTAACAATTTGACCATTTATTGTTCAAATGGTCACTATATATAGCAATGATTCAACCAACGCTAACTTTTACTAAATGAACAGCGCGCGATAATTCTCAAAAAGTGTTATATTTGCAGAAATATTATGCTACGATGAAACAAAGAATTCTATTTGTTTGCCTCGGAAATATATGTCGCTCACCAGCGGCGGAGGCTATGATGCAGGTGCTTGTCGAGCGCAACGGACTTACCGATTGCGTCACTCTCGACTCAGCAGGAACATATGGTGGACATAGCGGCGAGCGTTCCGACCCACGCATGCGACGCGCTGCCGAGGCGCGTGGCATACCCATGACACACCGAGCACGCCAGGTACGCGAGGAGGACTTCGAGCGCTTCGACATGATAATCGCCATGGATGACAACAACTACGAGAACCTCTTCCGTCTCGCACCCAACCGCGACTATCACAACAAAATATATCGCTTCCGCGAGTTCTTGCACCGCCACACCGAGTGGTCATACATCCCCGACCCCTACTACGAGGGTCACGAGGGATTTGAGCTTGTGCTCGACCTCCTGGAGGATGGATGCAGCACTCTTATTGAGCAGCTCAAGAGCGGCGCGCTAAAGTCGAGATAGACACAAAAAAAGTAGAGCTATTCAGCGGTGCTGAGTAGCTCTATACTTTTCTACAACGAACTATCGAATCAAATCGACTAGTTGTACTTGAAT
>JAFZGE010000169.1 GCA_017555545.1 Alistipes sp. | reverse complement strand
TTAGATTTGTTTGTTAATGGGTATTACAAGCTCAACGATATATTTGTCGTTGCTCGAACTGTCTGTGGTGAGCGTGTAGCTCTTGGCAAAGAGCAGGTCGAGGCGCTTGGTTATGTTGTTTAGGCCGATGCCACTATGCTCGGTTGTCTGTGCCGAGTGGCGGCTATTTGCCACCACGCATGTGAGCGACTCCTTATCCACCGCAATGTTGATGTCGATATATGACTCCTTGTTGTAGCTGATGCCGTGCTTAAAGGCGTTCTCCACCAACACGATAAGCAACAGCGGAGGCATAGTCACCCTGCGGCAGGTATTCATATCGGGCGTGTTTATCGTGATGCGCACATCATCCGTATAGCGTATGCGCATTAGCTCGATGTAGTTGTGCAGGAAGCTAACCTCCTTATCCAGCGACGTGTGACTGCCGCTCGAGTCGTAGAGCACGTGGCGCAACATACGCGATAGCTCCATCACGCTCTGCTTTGCCAGCTCCGAGTCGAAGTCTATCATCGCGTGGATGTTGTTGAGCGTATTCATCAAGAAGTGGGGGTTGATCTGATACTTCAGATACTGCATCTCAGTCTCGATGCTCTGCTTCTCAAGTGCTGTCATGCGCTGCTCGGTCTCGAGGGTGCGGTAGTAGAGCTTAATCATGGAGTTAGCACCCGCCATCAGCACGCCGATGATGACATTCCAATACCACTCCAGGTCGGTAAACGAGGCCTTGTCGCGCAGGCTATCGTTCTCCTGCCAATACTGGAAGTCGCCAATCTCAATAATGCCGAAGATTGTGAAGAGCATTACCAACAATAGTCCGCTATATAGCCAGTAGCGGTGGCGCAGAAGAAGGCGTGGCGCAAGCAGCGTGGTGTTGACAAGGAAGATAATGAAGTATGGGGCGATTTTACCCCACGAGATAATCACCTTATTGAAGTCGACGAACGACTCGCTCATCAACTGCGCATTCATAAAGGGAATAAGGAATATGGCTACCCACACGAGTGTGTATAGCATATTCTCTCCCAGTCGCCAATATCTAAAATTCTTCATACTCTGCAAATGTAACAAATTCGTGTTATAATTCAAAATAACCGAGCCTATTAATAAACCGAAGAGTTGAATTATTAAATAAAAGGTATTAACTTTGTGAGGTTTTGTGGCAGATGGATGCCACACGATTTCTGTTTGTAACTCATAGGGCAGTCGCTTGTTGCGGCTGCTTGTTAATCTAAATAAGCTATGCTCAAAGGATTACTTTTTGATATGGATGGTGTGCTTGTGAACAATCTTGAGGTGCACCGCGAGGCCTTTGCCGAGTTCTTCCGCCGCTATGGTGTGGAGCGTTCTTTCGATGAACTAAGCCGCGTATTTGGCAAGGGTAACGATGATATTATGGGTGAACTTATGCCCCGCGAGGTTGTTGAGCGCGTAGGTATTCGTGAGCTTGGCAACGAGAAGGAGGCTATCTACCGCGAGATATATGCACCCACCATTGTGCCACAGCCAGGCTTGTTGGACTTCCTTGCCGAGAGTGAGCGCGAGGGTCTCCGTGCCGCTGTGGGCTCATCGGGTTATAGAGCAAACGTAGACTTTGTGCTCGATAAGTGCGATATCCGTCGTTACTTCATGGCGGCTGTTGCGGGCGATGAGGTAACGCGCTGCAAGCCCGATCCTGAGATCTATCTCACGGCAGCGGCTAAGTTGGGTCTCGAGCCCAGCGAGTGTGTTGTGTTTGAGGATGCCGAGGCAGGCATTGAATCTGCTAAGCGCGCGGGTATCAAGGTCGTAGCACTCGCTACAACCTTTGACCGCGAGTTCCTGAGCCACACCGAGGCGGATGTCATTGTTGACGACTTCCGCGATGTCAATGTCGCTATGCTCCGCAAGCTCGTTGAGGGTTAGACTCTGTTTAGGAGCTTTGTGATTGCGGGAATGCGTATCATAATGTCGAAGATACGCGCTGGGATGATGGAACATGCCGCAACTACGAACTTTGTGAATAGTCCGGGTGTCAGACGCCTTCTGCCACGCATCATGGCGCGTGTGCCACGTCGTGCTATTGTCTCTGCGCGGTGCATGACGCCGAGGCGCACAAACCACTTGCGCCACGAGGGCTTAAGGTTGTAGAATGGGGTGTCAACAGCACCAGGGAATACGGCCGTTACGCTTACACCGTGACGATGTAACTCATACCATAGCGCAAATGCAAGACTCTTGATGTAGGCCTTTGTCGCGCCGTAGTGCGAGATTGTGGGGTAGGGTAACCATGCTGTAGATGAGGACATTAACAGGATGCGACCCTTGCGGCGCTCCTTCATTGCCTCGCCAAAATGGCGGCACAGTAGCGTTGTCGTTGTGCAGTGCAAGCCGATGATTGTCTCAAGGCGCTTGGGCTCTGTGCGTGTGAGTGTCGAGAAGAGCAACATACCCGCGTTGCAGATGAGAATGTCGACCTGCCAACTCTCCGCCAGACACTTGTCGTAGATGCTTTTTGCGGCATCTGCTGCTGCAAGGTCAGCATAGATGTAGTGTGCAGCGATGTTGTACGTCTCGCGCAACTCTGCCGTTACCTCTTCCAACTCCTTCTGCTGGTTGCTCACGGCTATGATGTTGTAGCCGCGCTTCGCCAACTCATGGGCGTAGCAGCGACCGATGCCTGAGGATGCTCCTGTGATTAGTGCGTAGTTCATACTACAAAGATACAACTTTTTAAGCAATGGCAAAAAAGATAGAGAAGACAAATGCTGCCCGCCTGTTGGATAGGGCAAAGATTGCATACGACCTTGTGCCCTATACGGTGGATGAGGATAACCTCGCTGCTACGCATGTAGCCGAGGAGCTTGGCGAGGATATCGCTACGGTATTTAAGACTTTGGTACTGCGTGGTGACCGTGCGGGACTCTTCGTTTGCGTTATCCCTGGCGATAAGGAGGTAGACCTCAAGGCTGCGGCGCGCGCATCGGGCAATAAGAAGGCTGACCTTATTCCGATGAAGGAGCTTCTGCCCACAACGGGCTATATCCGTGGCGGTTGCTCACCTATCGGCATGAAGAAGCCTCTGCCCACCTTTATCCACTCTACTTGCCTCGACCACGAGCGCATATACATTAGTGCTGGAGTCCGCGGCTTGCAGATTGCCATTGCCCCTGCCGACCTCGTCTCCTTCGTAGGCGCCACGGTCACGGACTTAGTATAACATAAAAGGGATGTCCACTGCGGACATCCCTTTTATACTTGTTAAAGCATCAGCTACTTTGCCTCCGACTCGCAGTAGACGCAGCGCACGATACCTTCCGAGTGCTCGAAGCGTCGGCGCACGGGCTCCAAGTTAGAGATACAGAGTGGGTTAGGACACTTGCACTCCATAGCCTCGCCACCGTGGTCGAATGTGCGGCTCTCGTCGTTCTGCCACTCCAAGAGTTTCAAGATGAGTGCCATACGCACAAACTTACCGTTCTCCACCTGGCGGAAGTATGCTGCGCGAGGATCATCATCCACGTCGATAGCGATCTCGTTCACGCGGGGTAGTGGGTGCAATACTGCCATGTGCTCCTTTGCGCCACGCATCTTCGCAGCGTCAAGCACGAAGCAGTCCTTAACTCGTTCATACTCATCCAAGTCGGTGAAACGCTCCTGCTGCACACGTGTCATGTAGAGGATATCTACCTCGCCAATTACGCTCTCGATATCTGATACCTCGCGGTACTCGATGCCGTTGCGGTCGCACACGTCGCGCTTGATGTAGTCGGGCAATGCCAACTCTGGGGGCGCGATAAGGATGAACTTGGTGTTTGCGTAGCGTGTCATCGCCTTGATGAGCGAGTGCACGGTACGGCCATACTTTAGGTCACCAACCAAACCGATGGTGAGGTTGTCCAATGTACCCAACTCACGCTTGATGGTGAGAAGGTCAGTCATCGTCTGTGTGGGGTGGCTGTGTGAGCCGTCGCCCGCGTTGATGATGGGTGTGCGCGATACCTCCGTAGCGGCAAGTGGCGCACCCTCCACCTTGTGGCGCATAGCGATGATGTCGGCGAAACAGTTCATAACCCTCACGGTGTCCTGTACGGTCTCACCCTTTGAGACTGAAGATGACTTAGCATCGGCGAAGCCCAAGACGTTACCGCCGAGCTCCATCATTGCTGCGGTGAAGCTCAGGCGTGTACGTGTGCTTGGCTCGTAGAATAGCGTAGCGAGCTTCTTGCCGCGACACACCTCGCTATACTTCGCACGGTTGGCGATGATATCCTCGGCGAGGGCGATGATCTCGGCAATCTCCTGTACCGAAAGGTCGGTAGGGTCAATCAAGTGTTTCATTACGCTCTTCTTCTTACTTAATTACTTAATCCAGCTCTCGTCAGAGGGGTTGTTGCGGAACTTAAGGATGCGCTCCTTGTCCTCAACCTTGATGTAACCCTCCTCTGCAGCAACCTCTACCAAAGCGTCGAGGTTAGAGAGTGAGTAGTTCTTAGCCTCGGCAGCAGCCAAGCGGTCGAGACCCTTCTGCATGCCGTATGTAAAGATGCTCACGATACCCAAAACATCAGCACCAGCGTTGCGCAATGCCTCAACTACCTCGATGCAGCTGCCACCAGTAGAGATAAGGTCCTCTACTACTACAACTTTCTGACCCTTCTCCAACTTACCCTCGATCTGGTTGCCACGGCCGTGGTCCTTAGAGCCAGAGCGTACATAACCCATAGGGAGGTTAAGGATTGTAGCGGTGATAGCAGCGTGAGCGATACCTGCAGTTGAAGTACCCATCAACACCTCTACCTCGGGGTAGTGCTTGCGGATGAGCTCTGCAAGACCCTCCTCTACGTGGTTACGCACCTCGGGAGCTGTGAGCGTGAGGCGGTTGTCACAGTAGATAGGGCTCTTGATGCCACTTGCCCATGTGAAGGGCTGCTCGGGACGCAAAAATACTGCGCCAATTGAAAGCAAATCTTTCGCAATCTTCTTTTCCATAGGATATTCTGTTTTTAATTTAATCTGTTAATTATGTAAAATTATGCCTCTGCAAACTCCTTCATGCAACGCTCGTATGCTGCAACGGGATCATCAGCAGCAGTGATGGGGCGGCCTACAACGATGAAGTCTGAGCCAATCTCGCGAGCACGCTCAGGAGTAGTTACGCGCACCTGGTCGCCAACATCGCCATCAGCGAAGCGAACACCTGGAGTTACGGTCATAAACTCCTTGCCACATGCCTCCTTAACCATTGCTGCCTCAAGGGGTGAGCATACTACGCCATCCAAGCCTGCAGCCTTAGCGTTCTCGGCATACTTAACGATAGTGTCGTTGATCGAAGCACCGATGAGCAGCTCCTTCTGCATGCGCTCCTCAGATGTTGAGGTGAGCTGTGTAACGGCGATAAGCAAGGGGCGTGTGCCATCCTCGCGTGTGAGACCCTCGATAGCGGCCTTCATCATATCTACAGTACCTGCTGCGTGTACGTTGGTCATGTCAACGTCCAAGTTGCGCAATACAGACATCGCCTTCTTAACTGTGTTAGGAATGTCGTGCAACTTAAGGTCGAGGAAGATGCGGTGACCACGCTCCTTGATTGTGCGTACGATCTCGGGACCCTCTGCGTAGAAGAGCTCCATACCAATCTTCACGAAGGGCTTGCGGCCTGTGAACTTATCTAGGAAGTTAAGTGTCTGCTCCTTGCTGCTGAAATCGCAAGCAATAATTACATCACGCTTACTCATAATATTTCTTTAGTTTTAATTTGTTACTTTACAATACCAATAATGTCGCTTAGGCGCTCGATGCCGAGGCGCTCCATCTCCTTGGGCAATGCCTCGATAATCTCCTTAGCGGCGTAGGGGTTCTTGAGGTTTGCTGCACCCACCTGCACGGCTGTTGCACCCGCCATCATCATCTCGATGACGTCTGATGCTGAGCTTACGCCACCGCAACCCATAACGGGAATGTTGCAGGCGTTAGCCACCTGATATACCATGCGCACAGCAACGGGGAAGATAGCGTCGCCCGAGAAACCACCCATCTTGTTGGCGATAACGGGCTTGCGACGCATGGTGTCGATGCGCATGCCGAGCAATGTGTTAATCAAGCAGATACCGTCAGCACCAGCCTCCTCGCACGCACGGGCGATAGCCACGATGTCCGTTACGTTGGGGCTGAGCTTGATAAATACGGGCTTCGAAGTCACGGCCTTAACGCGACGTGTAACCTCTGCAGCCGACTCAGGCTGTGTGCCGAAGCTCATACCGCCATTATGTACGTTGGGGCACGATACGTTAACCTCGATAATCTCCACCTGCTCCTCCTTGTCAATCTTTGCGCAGCACTCCTCATACTCCTCCAACGAGAAGCCGCTGATGTTGGCTACGATGGGGTTGTGGAAGATCTGGCGAAGGTGGGGTAGCTCCTCAGCGATAACCTGGTCGATGCCAGGGTTCTGTAAGCCTACAGAGTTGATAAGACCCGATGTACACTCCGCGATGCGGGGTGTGGGGTTACCAAAGCGAGCATCGCGTGTAGTACCCTTGAACGAGATAGCACCAAGGCAGTCGAGATCGTAGTACTCCGCAAACTCGCGACCGAAGCCGAAGGTTCCCGATGCGGGAATTACGGGGTTGATGAGCTTTACACCGCAAAGCTCAACCGATGTGTCAAAGTGCTTTACCATAT
Organism: Alistipes sp.; assembly: GCA_017555545.1. Taxonomy (GTDB): domain Bacteria; phylum Bacteroidota; class Bacteroidia; order Bacteroidales; family Rikenellaceae; genus Alistipes. The sequence continues at coordinate 17,289 of JAFZGE010000169.1, read as the reverse complement.
AATCTCCTCTCTTTTAAGTACGGGACCATCCTTACAAATACGCTTGTTGCCATACTTGGTCTTGCATGTGCAACCCATGCATGCACCAAAGCCACAACCCATGCGCTCCTCGAAGCTGAACTCCGCGGGAACATCTGTTGCGTCGTACAAAGCCTTCAACATTGGCAATGGACCGCATGTGTAGAGGTAGTCGAACTCGATAGCCGCCTCGCGGATAGCGTCAGTCACAAAACCCTTGATGCCCATTGAGCCATCTGCCGTAGCAACATATACATCCACGCCCAATGCCTTAAACTCGTCAGCATAGAAGACCTCGCTTGCTGTGTTGAAGCCCAACACTACGCGTGGTTGCTTACCCTCGCTGAGAAGGCGCTTGCAGAGGTTGTACATTGGGGGCACACCAACGCCACCACCTACAAGCAAGGAGCGCTGTGCCTCGTTCTCTGTAGAGAAACCGTTGCCAAGGCCTGTGAGGATGTCGAGCTCTTTGCCTGCCTCCATCTGGCGCATCTGCTCCGTACCACGACCTACTACCTTATATATAATAGTAAGTGTTGTATCGTTGTAGTCGCACACCGAGATAGGACGGCGCAAGAACTTACCCTCGAGTTCAATGTTTACGAACTGACCCGAACGTGTGATATATTGCGTATCGCCCGCCAACACCATGCGGTAAACCGCAGGTGTTAGCGACTCATTAGATACGATTGTGTAAATTCCTCTCTTATACATTGTTACTCTGCATCGATTGTCGACACGCCCAATGTGATCTCCTCCAATACGTCGAGAAGCACGCTTACGGTCTCGAGTGCTGTGAAGATTGTAACGTTGTTCTCAACGGCACAACGACGGATGTCGTAGCCATCGAGACGTGCGCTATGCTGGTTGATGTCGATGGTGTTGATAACATAGTTTACGTGACCCTTGCGGATAGACTCGAAGATCTCTGTAGAGCCCTCGCTGAGCTTCTTGAGCATACGTGTGCGGATGCCGTTCTCGCGCAAGAATGTTGCAGTACCGCCAGTAGCCTCGATGTTGAAACCGAGCTCGTAGAAGCGGCGGATGAGAGGCAAAGCACGTGGCTTGTCTGCATCGGCGATAGATACGAAGATGGTACCGTAGTTCGCGATGGTCATACCTGAAGACTGCAATGACTTGTAAAGCGCACGGCGCAATGATGAGTCATAGCCGATAGCCTCACCTGTAGACTTCATCTCGGGAGAGAGGTATGAGTCTACACCACGAATCTTAGCGAATGAGAAGGCTGGAGTCTTAACATACCAACGCTTCTTCTCCTCGGGGATAACGACGTTGATGCCCTGCTCCTTGAGGCTCTTGCCAAGCATAACGTTTGTAGCGATGTTCGCCATAGGCATGCCTGTAGCCTTTGAGAGGAATGGTACGGTACGTGAAGAACGTGGGTTAACCTCGATAACGTAAACCATGTCGTTGTCATCGGCGATGAACTGGATGTTGTACAAACCGAGGATACCGATCTCCTTACCGAGACGGATTGTGTAGTCGATGATTGTATCCTTAACCTTCTGGCTTACGCTGAATGTTGGGTATACGCTGATTGAGTCACCAGAGTGGATACCTGTGCGCTCAACGTGCTCCATGATACCTGGGATGAATACGTCGGTGCCGTCGCAGATAGCGTCAACCTCCAACTCCTTACCCATGATATACTTATCAACCAATACGGGCTGATCCTCGTTAACCTCAACGGCTGTCTTGAGGTAGTGGCGCAAAGCCTCCTCGTTAGATACGATCTGCATAGCGCGACCACCCAATACGTAGCTAGGACGTACCAATACGGGGTAGCCGATGCGCTCAGCAGCTGCAACACCGCGCTCGATGTCGGTGATAGCCTCTGCATCGGGCTGAGGGATGCCTACGCGGCGCATGATAGCCTCGAAGCACTTTCTATCCTCAGCGTTGTTGATAGCCTCGATGCCAGTACCGATAATCTCCACGCCAAGGTCTGCGAGAGGCTTAGCGAGGTTGATCGCAGTCTGACCGCCGAGTGATACAACAACACCTGTAGGCTTCTCAAGCTCGATGACGTTCATCACATCCTCCACAGTCAAAGGCTCGAAGTAGAGCTTATCGCTGGTTGTGTAGTCTGTAGATACGGTCTCGGGGTTGTTGTTGATGATGATAGCCTCGTAACCTGCCTGGCGGATAGCCCAGATAGCGTGAACGGTAGAGTAGTCGAACTCGACACCCTGACCAATACGGATAGGACCTGAACCGAGCACCACGATCTTCTTGCGGTCGGTTACGATAGACTCGTTCTCCTGCTCATATGTAGAATATAGGTATGGAACCTTTGAGTCGAACTCCGCAGCGCAAGTATCGATCATCTTGTATACTGGGAAGATGTTGTTTGCCTTACGCATGAGGAATACCTCGCTCTCGGTCATGCCCCAGAGGCTACCGATGAACTTGTCGCTAAAGCCCATGCGCTTAGCGTCGTACAACACCTCTGCATCCTTAACGTTCTCCTTCACGACGCGCTCCATCTCTACGATGTTCTTGAGCTTCTCGAGGAAGAAGAGGTCGATCTTGGTGTTGTCGTATACGTGCAAGAGGTCTACACCGCGACGGATAAGCTCTGCGATAGCGTAGATGCGGTCATCAGTACCCTTGCGGATGTATGCGAGGATGCCCTCAACAGACATAGTGTCGAACTTCTTGTGGTAGATATGGCAAACACCTGTCTCGAGTGAGCGAACAGCCTTAAGAAGACCCTCCTCGAAGGTGCGGCCTACAGACATAACCTCACCTGTAGCCTTCATCTGTGTGCCGAGCTCGTTAGATGCATCGCTGAACTTATCGAAGGGGAAGCGTGCCACCTTAGTAACGATGTAGTCGAGTGTAGGCTCGAAGCTAGCAGGGGTGTTGGCAATCTTAATCTCATCAAGGGTCATACCCACAGCAACCTTCGCTGTAACACGAGCGATGGGGTAGCCACTAGCCTTTGATGCGAGGGCTGAAGAGCGGCTCACGCGAGGGTTAACCTCGATGATGAAGTATTTGAATGAGAGGGGGTCGAGTGCGAACTGAACGTTGCAACCACCCTCAATCTTAAGAGCGCGGATAAGCTTCAAGGCGCTTGAACGGAGCATGTTGTACTCCTTAGCTGCAAGTGTCTGGCTGGGCGCAACAACGATAGAGTCACCGGTGTGGATACCTACGGGGTCAACGTTCTCCATAGAACAGATGGCGATAGCCGTGTCGTTCTTGTCACGCATAACCTCGAACTCAATCTCCTTGTAGCCCTTGATGCTCTTCTCTACGAGTACCTGGTGGATGGGAGACAATGCCAAAGCGTTACGCATAACGTCGCGCAACTCCTCCTCGTTGTCAGCAAAACCACCACCTGTACCACCGAGTGTAAACGCGGGGCGCAATACTACGGGGTAGCCAATCTCCTCAGCAGCCTTGACACCCTCCTCGATAGAGTTGGTGATGTGTGAGGGAATAACGGGCTCACCGATGCGTACGCAGAGGTCCTTGAACAACTCGCGGTCCTCAGCCTCCTCGATAGAGGTGAACGATGTACCGAGAATCTCAACGCCACACTCCTCCAAGATACCCTTCTTTGCGAGCTGCACAGCGAGGTTCAAACCTGTCTGGCCACCCAAGCCTGGTACGATAGCGTCGGGACGCTCATAGCGGATAATCTTTGCCACATACTCCAATGTCAAGGGCTCCATGTAGACCTTGTCAGCGATGTGGGTATCTGTCATGATGGTTGCGGGGTTAGAGTTGACCAAGATAACCTGGTAGCCCTCCTCCTTGAGTGCAAGACATGCCTGTGTACCGGCGTAGTCGAACTCTGCAGCCTGGCCAATGACGATAGGGCCAGAGCCGATAACCATTACTTTCTTAATATCTGTTCTTTTAGGCATTTTTCTGGTCCTCCATCAATTTAATGAATTTATCAAATAGGTATGTGCTGCTTGACTCTGGTGAGCAATCGGGCTGATACTGCACAGAGAATGTGTGATCCTCCAATGCCTCGATACCAGCGATTGTGCTATCCAAGAGGTTGCGGTGTGTAACCTTGAGAGGTGTTGCCTCGAGAGACTTCTCGTCTACAGCATAGCCGTGGTTCTGAGTAACGATCTCGAGCTTGCCATTCTCCAAGTTCTTCACGGGGTGGTTAGCACCACGATGACCGAACTTCATCTTTGTAACCTCTGCGCCGTAGCTCATAGCGATAAGCTGGTGACCGAGGTCTACACCAAATACGGGGAGCTTGCCGCGCAACTCCTTGAGGGTGTTGCATACGATAGCAGCGTCTGCGGGGTTACCTGGGCCATTCGATACGAAGATGCCGTCTGGGTTGAATGCCATGATCTCCTCGGCTGTAGAGTTGTAAGGTACGATAGTCACGTTGCAACCCTTGGCGTTGAGCTGGCGGATGAAGCTGTACTTAATACCGCAGTCGAGTGCCACAACATCCCACTTGTGGTTGGGAGTACGTGAGAACCAACGCTTCTTGCAGCTGATGCGCTCCAAGAGGTTCTTCTTAGGCTCTGTTGTGCGGATGAGCTCCATAGCCTCCTCGTGTGACATGTTGATGTCAACGATTGCTGCGCGCTGAGTACCCTCGTTGCGGATAATACGAGTGATCATACGAGTGTCGACGCCGCTGATTGCAGGGATATCCAACTCCTCGAATGTCTCGTTCATGGTCTTGGTGTAGCGGAAGTTGCTTGGCGCCTCGCAGCACTCGCGTACTACCATGCCACCCATTGCAGGGAACTTACTCTCGTAGTCCTCATCCATAAATCCGTAGTTACCCATGAGAGGGTATGTCATAACTACAATCTGGTCGGTGTACGTAGGGTCGGAAACAATCTCCTGATAGCCCACCATAGAGGTGTTGAATACAATCTCGCATACCGCTACACGGTTCGAGCCGAATCCATAGCCTGGAAACTCTTTGCCGTTCTCAAGTACAAGTTTTTTGGTAAAAGGTTTCATCTACTGAATTGTTTTTATATTATTTTGTTTTGTTGTCGTATACAATTTCACCACGATGGAGTGTCATCACTACATCGCCAACCATCTCACGGCCGTCGAACATCGAGATCTTGCCCATAGAGTAGTAGTTGTTGCTATCTACGTGCCACTGCTTCTCTGTGTCGATAAGCACCACATCGGCGCGGTCGCCAACGTTGATGCCACCCTCGATGCGGAACACTTTGCGGGGGTTGATACTCATAAGTTCCACCAGGCGCTCCATGCTGATTACACCCTTGCGTACCAAGTGGGTGTTGAGCGCCGCGAAGGCAGTCTCGAGACCTACGATACCCATCGCGCTATCCTTCAAGCCGCGTGACTTCTCCTCGATGCTGTGGGGCGCGTGGTCTGTAGCAATCATGTCGATTGTGCCATCCTTGATACCCTCGATGAGTGCCGCGCGATCCTCAGCCGAGCGGAGGGGTGGGTTCATCTTCCAGCGTGCATCCTCCTGCAAGTCCATGTCGGTAAAGATAAGGTAGTGGGGGCCTGTCTCGCAAGTGACCTTCACGCCACGTGCCTTAGCCTCGCGAACAAGTTGCACGGTCTCCTTTGTTGAGATGTGGCAGACGTGGTAGCGGCAACCTACGCGCTCTGCAATCTCGATGTCGCGCTTCACCTGCTCCCACTCGCTCTCTGAGCAGATGCCCTTGTGGCCATGTGCCTTGGCATACTCGCCATCGTGGATGTAACCACCCTTGAGCAACTCCTCAACCTCGCAGTGTGCTGCGATGAGCTGATCGTGCTTTACCGCCTCGTTCATGGCGCGCTCCATCATGCCGTCAACCTGCACGCCGCTGCCATCATCCGAAAAGGCGCAAACCTTGCCCACCAACGAGGCCATATCTATGAGCTCCTCGCCCTTGCGGCCGATGGTGATTGCTGCGTAGGGTAGTACCTCGATCTTTGCATCACTGTCGATGATATCCTGCTGCACCTTGAGGTTCTCAACGCAGTCGGGAACGGGGTTTAGGTTGGGCATTGAACATACGGTTGTGTAACCGCCGCGTGCCGCCGCCATTGTGCCTGTTGCAATGCGCTCCTTGTAGCCGTAGCCTGGCTCACGAAGATGTACGTGAACATCTACGAATGCGGGTGCTGCAACCAAGCCCTCTGCCTCGATGACTCTGTCATCTGCCAAAGCCTCAATGATTTCTGCACACTCAGCGATGCGACCATCAACGATTGCTATATCTCTTTTGCCGACTCCAGGAATGAAGCCATTTTTGATGATTGTTCTAATGCCTGCCATACTATAAAAAACAAGCGGCCCATAGAGCCGCTAATATCAATTAAAAACAGTAAGTCCAAATGAAGAAAGACGTCGACGAAAACACGATGCCTGCTCATTGTGCAGATTGTTATTCACCATATTTTCAAACGCTCGTCTCATAGTTATTATTAATTTGCGCAAAGGTAAGAATTTTTTGCAAACCACGCAAGAGTTTTGAACGAGATTTTTCATTATTTTTCACTAAAAATGACGTGCTGCCGTTTCGAGGTTTGCCATGCCTCTGATAATGAGTTTTTCGATACCTGAGGATACTTATTTATTAATATTTTTTAATATCGCAAAAAGTTCAAAATATAATTACTACCTTTGCGCAAATTTTGCGAAATGTTGGATTATTTGATAGTGTGTCCGCTGGTATTTCTGGCGGGTTTTGTTGATGCAGTTGCGGGTGGCGGAGGCCTTATTTCTCTGCCCGCATATATGATCGTGGGACTAAATCCCATCGACGCTATCGGTACCAATAAGTTCAGTGCCAGCTGCGGAACATTCGTGGCTACGATGCGCTATTCGCGATGTGGTTATATTCGTTGGCGCGAGCTTGTGCCTGCCATTATTTTGGCGCTTATAGGCTCGTGGATAGGTGCTCGCTTGGCTCTTCTGGTCGATAATGATATATTCAAAATTGTAATGCTCATTATTCTGCCAATTACTGCGATATTTGTGTTGAATAAGAGAACGTTGAGTAAGTATCGTAGCCCTTATGCCGTTAGCAAGACCATGACCATTATTGCTCTTTTGGCCTTTATGATGGGTGTCTACGATGGCTTCTATGGCCCTGGTACGGGAACCTTCTTGATGCTGATGTTGGTGGGTGTTGCACACATCAGTTTGGAGCGGGCTGTGGGCACAACAAAAGTGATAAATCTATCGACAAATCTCGCCTCGCTGAGTGTCTATTTGGTGCATGGAAAAGTGCTCTTTCCGCTGGCTCTGGTAGCGGCAGTTTTTGGCATCGCGGGTAACTTTATCGGTGCTCGTTATTTCACCAAAAAGGGTGCGGGTTTTGTGAAGCCTCTAATTATTATCGTTTTGGCGATGTTCTTTGTAAAACTCTGTCAGGAGCTCTTTATTTTGAAGTAGTCTTTCGAGTGATTTTACGTTTTGTAAGTTGCAAATAATCAATATGGTAAATTTGTGTATATAAAGTGATTTGTGTGTTGTGGATTTAAGCAATGCGGGATTGCATAAAAAGACCAGATTGTCTCGGGTAAAATAACTCCTCGTTACGGCACTGTTAACTTTGTTAAAAAAAAGTTGAAAAAAGTGTGTAAGGGGGATTTTTTATTTAGATATAATTTTGTATCTTTGTTGCATGAATAATTTTAGAGAAAATACCCCCGCGTTACGATCACCACTTAGCCAAAAGCAGGAGGCACAGATGATTGACGCTTGTGGTGTGTCTAAAAAATATAGCAATAAAAGAGGGAAATAAGTTATACGCCGCTGACGCTTAGTGTGTTAGCGGTCGTTTTGTTTTTGAAAATTAAGTTAATACAAAAAATATTGAGAATTATGAAAGTAGCAGTTATTATGGGTTCTACCAGCGACTGGGACGTAATGAAGGCCGCAGTCGAGACATTGGAGGAGTTGGGCATCGAGTATGAGAAGCGAGTTATCTCAGCTCACCGTACTCCCCACCTCATGGTTGAGTATGCTGAGTCAGCACGCGAGCGCGGTATTGGCGCTATCATCGCGGGTGCGGGTGGCGCAGCACACGTTGCAGGTGTTACAGCAGCGTTGACAACAGTTCCCGTTATCGGTGTGCCCATCAAGACATCGGCACTCGGTGGCATGGACTCTTTGCTCTCAATCGTTCAGATGCCTGGTGGTATCCCCGTATCTACCACAGCAATCAATGGCGCTAAGAACGCAGCGCTCATCGCAGCCTCAATCTTCGCACTTACAGACAAGGCGTTGGAGGAGCGTTTGATCGCATTCCGCAAGGCACAGACTGAGAAGGTGCTTGCTGCAGAGTTGTAATTTCGATTTATCAATACTAACAACAAACAAACGATTATGAAGAATCGCCGCATATTTGTTGAGAAATATTCGCGTTTTCAGGTTGAGGCTGAGACATTGCGTCATGAGCTTAACACAAATCTCGGTTTGAACATCGAGCACTTGCGCTTTGTGAATGTTTACGACCTCTTTGGCTTCTCGGATGAGCTTCTTGAGAAGAGCCGTTATAGTGTCTTTGGCGAGGTTGTTACCGACTCGGTTACCGATGAGTGTGACGTTGAGGGTATGCCTTCATTGGCTGTTGAGTTCCTCCCTGGTCAGTTCGACCAGCGTGCAGCATCTGCTGTAGACTGCGTACACCTTATCGAGCCTAATGCTGAGGTTAAGATTAAGTCATCACGCCTCTACATCTTCGATAAGAGCGTAGATGAGGCTGCTATGGCACGCATCGAGAAGTATCTCATCAACGCCGTAGAGTCACGCAAGAAGAACCTCGATGTCCTCTCAGATGCAGAGAGCGCAGAGGTTAAGCCCGTTGCCGTATTGGAGGGCTTCCGCGATATGAAGGAGGAGGATTTGGCTCCCTACTGCAAGACAAACGGCTTGGCTATGAATGCCGATGACTTGCGCGAGGTTGTCAACTACTTCCGCACAGAGGGTCGTGATCCTATCGAGACAGAGCTTCGTATTTTGGATACATACTGGAGTGACCACTGCCGTCACACAACCTTCACAACTGAGATCGAGGAGATCACTCTCGATGAGTCGTTCATGAAGGAGGAGTTCGAGGAGTCTTTGGCGTTGATGCGCAAGATTCGCGAGGAGCTTGGTCGCGAGAATAAGAGCCTCTGCTTGATGGAGCTTGCAACAATCGGTGCTCGCTACCTCAAGAAGCAGGGTAAGCTCGATGATATGGAGCAGAGCGAGGAGAACAATGCATGCTCTATCTTCGTCAACGTCGATGTTGATGGCGTTATGGAGAAGTGGTTGTTGCAGTTCAAGAACGAGACTCACAACCACCCAACAGAGATTGAGCCCTTCGGTGGCGCTTCAACATGTCTTGGCGGCGCTATCCGTGATCCATTGTCAGGCCGTAGCTACGTTTACCAGGCAATGCGCGTAACTGGTGCTGGCGACATCTACAAGCCCGTAGACCAGACTATGGAGGGTAAGCTCCCACAGCGTATCATCTCTACCAAGGCTGCTGCAGGCTACTCAAGCTATGGTAACCAGATTGGTCTTGCTACAACTCATGTTCGCGAGGTTTATCACCCCGACTATGTAGCAAAGCGCTTGGAGGTGGGTGCAGTTGTAGGTGCTGTTAAGGCCGAGAACGTACGCCGCGAGAGCCCCGCACCTGGCGATGTAGTATTGTTGCTCGGTGGCCGCACAGGCCGTGATGGCGTAGGTGGTGCTACTGGTTCATCAAAGGAGCACACACTCACATCTTTGGAGGAGTGTAGCTCAGAGGTACAGAAGGGTAATGCTCCTGAGGAGCGTAAGTTGGCTCGTTTGTTCCGCCGTGGCGATGTAACACGCTTGATTAAGAAGTCTAACGACTTTGGTGCAGGTGGTGTGAGCGTTGCTATCGGTGAGCTTACCGACGGCCTTGACATCTACTTGGATAGAGTACCAACCAAATATAATGGATTAAACTTCTCGGAGCTCGCTATCTCGGAGTCGCAGGAGCGTATGAGCGTAGTTATCGAGCGCAAGGATATGGAGACCTTCATGGCTCTCTGCCACGAGGAGAACGTTGAGGTGACATACGTGGCTGATGTTACAGACACACGCCGTATGCGTATGTACTGGGGTGATAAGGTTGTTGTTGACCTTTCACGCGACTTCATCGACTCGGCAGGTGCTAAGCACTATACAAAGGTGCGCATTGGCGGTGTCACTAACGAAAATCCTTTCGAGCGTAAGATTGAGGGTGCTACAACCACCAAGCGCATGAAGGTAAACCTTTCTGATGACAACGTAGTATCTCAGAAGGGCCTCATTGAGATGTTCGACTCTACAATTGGCGCTTCAACCGTCTTGATGCCTTATGGTGGTAAGACACAGTGCACCGAGACTCAGGTCTCTGTTCAGAAGTTGCCCGTAGGTGGTGGCTTTACAAATACGGCAAGTATCATGGCTTACGGCTATAATCCATTTATTGCTAAGTGGAGCCCCTACCATGGTGCTGCATATGCTGTTGTTGATGCTTGCGCAAAGGTTGTTGCAGCGGGTGCTCGCTACGACAAGATGCGTTTCTCATATCAGGAGTACTTCGAGCGCATGACAGATGACAAGTCATGGGGTAAGCCTATGGCTGCGTTGCTTGGTGCTTTGAAGATGCAGGTTGAGTTGGGCTTGCCATCAATCGGTGGTAAGGACTCTATGAGCGGTACATTCCGCGATATCAACGTGCCTCCTATGCTTATGGCATTCGGTATCACTACTGTTGATGCTCGCACAGTCATCAGCCCCGAGTTCAAGGAGGCTGGCAACAAGATCTATGTCATCCGTCACACTCCCGAGGCTAACTACATGCCTTCGACTGAGTGTTTGAAGTCTAACTTCGACTTTGTATCGGAGAAGATCGCCGAGGGTGACATCGTAGCTGCTTGGGCTGTTGGCGCAGGTGGTGTTGCTGAGGGTGTCGCAAAGATGGCATTCGGTAATAAGGTCGGTGCAGCGTTGGAGTGCGACGAGCAGATGTTGTACAACTACTCTTACGGCTCAATCGTTGTTGAGAGCCGCCGTACACTCAACCACCCAGCTGCTGAGCTCATCGGTGAGACATCTAAGGAGGAGGCTATCTTCGTAAATGGCACGCGTCTTCCTCTCGAGGAGCTCTTGGAGGCAAACACCGAGCGCTACACTAAGGTCTATACAGATAAGGGTAAGGCAGGCGCGCCTACACGCGTAAGCGATGGAAAGGGCTTCGTTAAGAAGTACGAGGGCGAGAAGGTTGACAAGGTTCGTGTTTACCTCCCCGTATTCCCAGGTACAAACTGCGACTACGATACAGCTCGCGCATTCAAGCGCGCAGGCGCGGAGGTTGTAATTTCTGTATTCAAGAACCTCACAGGTGCTGATGTCTTGGAGTCTATCAAGGAGATGACCGAGAACATTGCAAAGTGTCACATCATGGCACTCAGCGGTGGCTTCTCTGCAGGTGATGAGCCCGATGGTAGCGGTAAGTTCATCGCAAACGTTCTTAACAATAAGGACGTAGCGGATGCTATCCACGCGTTGTTGGATCGTGGTGGCTTGATGTTGGGTATCTGCAACGGCTTCCAGGCATTGGTTAAGTCGGGTCTCTTGCCCTATGGCCGCCTCGGTAAGGTTACTAAGGAGTCGCCCACATTGTTCCGCAACGATATCAACCGCCACATCTCGCAGATTGTTTCAACACGTGTCGGCACTACAGCTTCGCCATGGTTGAAGTCATTCGAGGTGGGTGATGTTCACTCTATCGCTGTCAGCCACGGTGAGGGTAAGTTCGTTGTAAGCGACGTTATGGCTGAGGAGTTGTTCCGCAACGGTCAGGTAGCGTTCCAGTATGTAGATGCTGAGAACCGTCCTACAACAGACTCGCCCTACAACCCCAACGGCTCAAGCTTCGGTATCGAGGGTATCATCGATCCATCGGGTCAGATCCTCGGTAAGATGGGTCACACCGAGCGTTACGAGCGCGACCTTATGAAGAACATCCACGGCGAGAAGGTTCAGGATATCTTCTCTAATGCAGTTAACTACTTCTTTAACCGATAGAGTCTATGAAAGAGTTAGAGTTGCTCTACGAGGGAAAGAGTAAGCAGATATTTAAGACCGATAGCGACGACAGAGTTGTTATACGCTTCAAGGATGACACCGCAGCGTTCTACAACATCAAGCGCGCTATCATCGAGCAGAAGGGTCGCCACACCTGCGACATCTCTTCTATGGTGCTCGAGTATATGAATCGCCACAACATCAACACGCACTTCATTGAGCGTGTTGGTGATGATGGCCAGGTATGCCGCGTTGTTGAGCACATCCCCGTTGAGGTTATCGTGCGCAACGTTGTTGCAGGCTCTATGGCTAAGCGCTTGGGCATGGATGAGGGTATCGTCCCCGAGAACACCATCTTCGACCTCGTGTTGCGCCGTAGCGACTTGGGTGATCCACTCATCAACGACCACCACGCTGTGGCGTTGGGTTTGTTGAGCTACGAGGAGCTTGCTAAGATGTATGAGATGTCGGCAGCAATCAACAAGTGCCTTATCGAGTTGTACGACAAGGTGGGCATTACTGTTGTTGACTTCAAAATAGAGTTCGGTCGCGATGCTAATGGTGCGTTGGTTTTGGCCGACGAGCTCTCGCCCGACACCTGCCGCCTTTGGGACAAGGAGACTGGCGAGCGTATGGACAAGGATCGTTTCCGTCGCGACTTGGGTCGTGTGCGCGAGACCTACGAGGAGGTTGCCCAGCGTCTACACAATGTTCTTAAATAAATATAGGTATGCTTAAGGATTCATTAGATATATATGGCGACGACCTGCACGAGGAGTGCGGTGTGTTTGGTATTTTTGGCGTAGATGATGCCCCCAACCTCGCTTACTACGGCTTGCACGCTTTGCAGCACCGTGGTCAGGAGGCGTGTGGTATCTCGGCGTTCGATGGTGACAAACTCAACACCGTCAAGGGTGAGGGTCTCGTAACTGAGGTGTTCAACCAGCAGAAGCTCTCGAAGCTTAAGGGTCGCATCGCTATTGGCCACGTGCGCTACTCTACAACGGGTGGCGGTGGTGCAAACAACGTTCAGCCCTTCTCATTCAACCACCACACAGGTGACTTCGCTTTGGCGCACAACGGTAACTTGGTTAACTCTCGCGAGTTGGCTGAGTACTTGGAGATTCGTGGCAGTTTGTTCCACTCTTCATCGGATAGTGAGCTCTTGGCGCACCTCGTAAAGAAGGATAACCGCGAGGATAAGCGTATTGACAACATTATCGAGGCGTTGAACATGATTGAGGGTGCTTTTGCCTTCCTCATCATGACCAAGAACCGCATCTACGCTTGCCGCGACAAGCACGGCTTGCGTCCTTTGGCTCTCGGTAAGCTCGGCGATGGCTACGTTATTAGCTCGGAGACTTGCGCTTTGGATATCGTGGGTGCGGAGTATATCCGCGATGTCGAGCCAGGTGAGGTTCTCACTATCGACCACCACGGCATCCGCTCGAACTACTACTCACGCTATCAGCGTCACTTGATGTGTGCGATGGAGTATATCTACTTCGCGCGCCCCGATAGCGATATCGAGGGTTGTAACGTACACTCATTCCGTAAGCTCTCGGGTCGTTACCTCTATGAGCAGTGCCCCACAAAGGCTGATGTTGTTATCGGTGTTCCCGACTCAAGTATCAGTGCTGCTATTGGTTACTCCGAGGCAAGTGGCATTCCCTACGAGATGGGTCTTATCAAGAATAAGTATATTGCACGTACCTTCATCCAGCCCTCGCAGGAGATGCGCGAGAAGGGTGTGCGCATGAAGCTCTCGGCCGTACGCTCGTTGGTTAATGGCAAGTCGGTAGTGCTTATCGACGACTCTATCGTGCGCGGTACTACATCGTTGCGTATCGTACGCTTGTTGAAGGAGGCGGGCGCTAAGGAGGTTCACGTGCGTATTGCGAGTCCCGCAATCACTAACCCCTGCTTCTACGGCATCGATATGTCTACACGCGAGGAGTTGCTCTGTGCGCGTATGTCGAAGGAGGAGGCTTGCAAGGCTATTGAGGCTGACTCATTGGAGTTCTTGTCGGAGGAGTCGTTGCTCAAGTCGGGTAACCGCTCTGAGTTGTGCATGGCATGTTTCAACGGCTGCTATCCTACGTCGTTGTATCACAATAAGTTGAATAAATAATAAAAAATAAGATATAATTATGGCAAAAAGTTACGAAGCAGCCGGCGTAAATCTCGAGGCTGGTTACGAAGTTGTTCGACGCATTAAGTCGCATGTATCATCTACAAAGCGCGTAGGCTCAATGGGTAACATTGGTGCTTTCGGCGGTATGTTTGACCTCGCAGCTCTCAACATTAAGGAGCCCGTATTGGTAAGCGGTACTGACGGTGTTGGTACAAAGCTTAAGTTGGCGTTCGAGATGGATAAGCACGATACTATCGGTATCGACGCTGTTGCAATGTGCGTAAACGACGTTTTGGCACAGGGTGCTGAGCCTTTGGTATTCTTGGATTATGTTGCAGTTGGTCACAACGAGCCCGCAAAGGTTGAGGCTATCGTTGCAGGTGTTGCAGAGGGTTGCCGTCAGGCAGGTTGCGCACTTGTAGGTGGCGAGACTGCCGAGATGCCTGGCATGTATCAGGATGGCGAGTACGACATCGCTGGTTTCACAGTAGGTGTTGTAGAGCGCTCTAAGCTTATCGATGCAGGTGAGCGTGTTAAGGTTGGTGACGTGTTGGTAGGTATCGCATCTAGCGGTGTTCACTCAAACGGTTTCAGCCTCGTTCGTAAGGTGGTTAGCGACAACAACCTCAAGCTCGATGAGACATATCCCGAGATTCCTGGCCGCACACTTGGTGAGGCGCTTCTCACTCCTACACGCATCTACGTTAAGCAGGTGTTGAAGGTTATCGCAGAGTGCGATGTTCACGGCATCAGCCACATCACAGGTGGTGGTTTCGACGAGAACATTCCTCGTATCTTGAAGGATGGCCAGGGTGTTGAGGTTAAGGAGGGCTCATGGGAGATTTTGCCCGTATTCCGCCTCTTGGAGAAGTATGGTAAGGTTGGTCACCGCGAGATGTTCAACATCTTCAACATGGGTATCGGTATGGTTATCGCATTGCCCGAGGCAGACGCTGAGAAGGCTATCGCAATCCTCGCTGAGTGCGGTGAGCGTGCATCGGTTATCGGTCGCGTAGTTGAGGGTGAGGGCGTAACTATCATCTAAGATTATGAGAAAGACACGTTTGGCCGTATTCGCTAGTGGTAGTGGCAGCAACTATGAGGCCATTGCTAAGGCGTGTAGCGAGGGTCTTATCGATGCCGAGGTAGTGCTCTTGGTGTGCGACAAGCCAGGTGCTTATGTGCTTGAGCGCGCTAAGCGCTACGGCACAGAGTGCTTCGCCTTTAACCCCAAGGAGTATGGCTCACGCGAGGCATATGAGACTGTGTTGGCTACGATGCTCGATGAGCGTGGTGTAGACTTTGTCTGCCTTGCTGGCTATATGCGTATTGTGGGCAAGGTGTTGCTCGAGCGCTATGAGCGTCGCATCGTTAACATCCACCCCTCGTTGTTGCCCTCGTTCAAAGGCGCACATGCCATCCAGGATGCAGTAGACTATGGTGTAAAACTCTTTGGCGTTACCACGCACTTTGTTGACGAGACTCTCGACGGCGGTCGCATCATCGACCAGGCGGGTATCGTTTATGAGGGTAGCGACATCGAGGAGCTCACAAACCTCATCCACAGCATCGAGCATAAGCTCTATGTAAAGACCATTAATAAATTGATAAATAAGAAGTTTTAAGATATGAGAGCATTAGTTAGTGTTAGCGACAAGTGTGGCGTAGTTGAGTTCTGCCAGAACTTGCGCCGCCTTGGCTGGGAGATCATCGCTACGGGTGGTACACAGAAACTCCTCGAGGATAGCGGCGTTGAGACCATCGGTATCAGCGACGTAACAGGCTTCCCCGAGATTTGCGATGGCCGCGTTAAGACACTTCACCCCAAGGTGCACGGTGGCTTGTTGGCACGCCGTGATGATGAGAGCCACTTGCAGGCGTTGCGCGATAACTCAATCGAGTTCATCGACATGGTTTGTGTTAACCTCTATCCCTTCCGTCAGACTATCGCTAAGCCCGATGTTAAGATGGAGGATGCTATCGAGAATATCGACATCGGTGGCCCCTCAATGTTGCGCTCTGCAGCCAAGAACTACCGCGATGTAACCGTAGTGTGCGATCCTACAGACTACGCACGCATCATCGCTGAGATTGAGGAGGGTGGTAACACAACCCTTAAGACACGTCTCGAACTCTCTGCAAAGGCATATACTCACACAGCAGAGTATGATATGTGCATCGCAACATATATGCGTAAGCAGGCTGAGTTGAACGAGAAGCTCTTCGCATCGTTCGACCTCGTGCAGTCATTGCGCTATGGCGAGAACCCACACCAGTCGGCTAAGTTCTATGCTTCAGCAGAGAAGGTGCCTTATTCATTGGCTACAGCTAAGCAGCTCAACGGCAAGGAGATGTCTTACAACAATATCCAGGATGCTAATGCGGCGCTTAACATCGTGCGTGAGTTCAGCGAGCCTTTCGCAGTGGGTCTCAAGCATATGAACCCTTGTGGTGCTGCTATCGGCAAGGATATCAAGGAGGCATGGCAGAAGGCATACGAGGCTGACACTGTGAGCATCTTCGGCGGTATCGTAGCTGTTAACCGCGAGATTACCAAGGAGGTGGCGGAGCTTATGAAGCCCATCTTCTTGGAGATCATCATGGCTCCATCATTCTCTGATGAGGCTCTCGAGGTTCTCTGCACAAAGAAGAACTTGCGCCTCTTGCAGGTAGATATGTCATCATGCAACAACGAGCAGATGCAGTACGTAACCGTTAATGGCGGTCTCTTGGTGCAGAAGCTCGATACAGACACTAAGGAGGTTGTTGCGGATATGTGCGTTACAGAGCGTAAGCCCTCTGCAGCAGAGATCGAGGATATGAACTTCGGCTGGCGCATAGTTAAGCACGTTAAGTCCAACGCTATTGTTGTTGTTAAGGATGGTCACACCGTAGGTGTTGGTGCAGGTCAGATGAACCGCGTAGGTTCAGCCGAGATCGCTCTCAAGCAGGCTCGTGAATACGGACTCCTCGGCGACAATATCCTCGGCACAGGCTTTAAGTTCGACATCCAGCTCCGTTTCGGTGCAGGTGCGTTCGTTTGCGGTGAGGAAACCGCTCTTATGACGTCTATCGAGGGTAACCGTGGTGAGCCCAGACC
>JAFZGE010000168.1 GCA_017555545.1 Alistipes sp. | reverse complement strand
CGGCAAAGCTGTTGTCAATGACAAGAATGTTACCTCTACACTCCGAGTTAACGGCTCACCCTCCCCATTCAGAAAGGTTGAAGAAATAGGCTTGTTGGATAGTCTCTAACTCATCATCGGTATAGAACTTTTGACGGAGATAGCGAGGTATTGCAACGAGTCTATTACTTGTATTTTTCATGAATGGGGAGGGTGAGCCGTTAACTCGGAGTGTAGAGGTAACATTCTTGTCATTGACAACAGCTTTGCCGAGACCCGGAGAGCACCATATTTTTTGCTTATATCGAGGATCTTCGATAAGAGAATTGGAGTTCTTCAAGTTCTTATTGACGTATGTACATACATAGCCAATACGGCGAGGGGAGAGGGGTTTAATAACTATGTGTCCATATTTCCAAAGTGATAAAAGTAGTTGGCGATTAGGGAAATTGAATATAATACCATGATAGTGGAAACGTTGGGTCTTAGAGCCATATTCGGATATAAACCAATGACGACAGGAGTGACCTAAATGCTTGCGGATACGTTCAAGATAACGGCGAATGAGAAGAGATTTATCTTCATCAATATAGTCATCTGAAAGAGTCAAAGTAAGAAAATAGGAGTTTTTCTTTTCTTGTGGTGAAAGGTATTTGTATTCGAGGTTAAGGCGGAGAGACCAACTATTACCTTTTGTTTGGAGGCAGTTGATACATTGACCACACGGAACATCTAAATAGAAATTATCACGACCTTCGTACTGGTATACATCTTCATTAAGCTCGGAAGCAATCTTTTTGTAATGAGGGTTAATTATTCGTATGGGGATGGCGCATGACATGAGGATTAAATCTATTTTGCATAAATTGTGATTTTGAGACCTCTACGGAGTTTGATTGTGAGTTTGTCCATAGTGGAGTTGAGAATTTTATCCAATATTTTTTCAAATAGAACATCGCCGACCAAATCAAGAAGCATAGGCACACCAACAAGTTGATTATAATTATTGCCGTAGACTTTAATATATACATTGCGGTTGAGCTGACGTGAAATAGGCTCTTTATAATTGCGCTTAAACATCGTTTCATGGTTTTAGAAAGGGGGAGTATTAGTCCCCCATGTTAGAATTAGACTTTGTGTCCTCTTTAGATAGATACTTATCTTCGTGGGACTTACCGATAGCGAAAATAATCTTAATTATCTTCCAAAGGATTAGAAGAGCTTTCTTTGTCTTCAGTTTCATAGAGTACAGCATCAAAATATTTAGAAATTTCATGATTGTAAGGAACAGTTGCCTGAAGGAAACTATCAATAAGCTTATAAGCAAGCTCGAAAGACTCTGGACGAGATAGCAAAAGCTTAATCATCTTGTCTAAAATGTGATAGTTGTGAGCAGCAGCATTGAATAAATCAAAGTTGTTTTTATCTACTGAATTAAAAGCATGGGTTGTCTTAAGCTTTGTCATAATTAGAATGCAATGTGAATTAGGTTTGGTTTAATAATAAATTCGGATGGAAATTGAGAGTCAACAGCAGTGTAGAGTTTTTCTTTGTCATACTCGGAAAGATGAGAGGTAACAATATCTACTGCACGACCATCAAGATGGTAAGAGTGTTCAGAAGCTTCATAGCCAAGCTCACGAAGGCGAGTGTTTACCTCGACAGAGCGATAGCCCGAAGATACAGGGAGAGGGAAACCACACTTTGAACGAATAGCTTCGAGGTGTCTACATGTGTGATAAAGATTATGAAAGGCATAATCATCGGGGACATTGGGAATACCTGTGTCCGTTTGTGTCATCTCTTTATAAGAGAAATGAGGTGTAAGGCGTCTAGAATGTGACATAATGTAATTTTGTTAGTTAAAGTTTTTGACCTCAAAAATGTCAAAGAGCGATACCTAAAATGGCGTTTCACAACGCTGTGAATAGGTTTGGCGTAATATTTACATTATGTTAAGCTAAGTAAGGATGGGAGATTAGTGCTGCTGGCATCCGAGCTTATGTAAATATGAAAATGGTCTACTGCTTAGCGCATAAGTAATTGAATAAATAGCTACACATCAACAAAACACACCTTTATAGTTATCTAAAATTATCAGCATTATAGTACACATGTAAAATACGCAAAAACATTAGGAGTCTCAGCGTATATGTGACTACGCACCAAAGTAGATAATTCATTGTCAAATAATCTATATATTGAATATCTAACTACCCTATTATATATTAGGTAAAGGATGTTATCGCGGTTATAATCGTAGTAATTTAATGATAAACGATAAATATTTTACGTAATAATTTGTATTTTCTAAAATAGTTACTACCTTTGCATAACGATAAACGATAAATAATTAATGAAATAATACTTAACTATTAAAATCGTTATGCTATGAAAATCAGAAAATCCACACAGCGACGCATCATCGCACTCTTTGTTGTAGTATGCTTGATGTCCCTACCCGATTTACTGCTTTCGGTTGTGAGAGTTGTGTTCGACGAGGATTGGCGAACAACCGAAAATATCACATATGTAGGCACATTAGATGTCAATCGTCCGAGTTATATGCTTGATGAGGGAGAGCAGAGTTTTAATGCTCCAACCACCATATGCCCAGCTACTGGTGACGAGCCTGCGATTGTTGTTGAGCCAAGGCAATATATTGTTTACGCTACTGACGGAGACTTCGAAGTCGATACTACATTGACCAAAGTACGCACGGTGTTACTCTATATCTCAACGCTTGCAACTATCACCTTGATAGGCTTAGTGTTAGCAATTGTATATCAGGCAATTCGAGGTTTTCGCACAGGCAACTTCTTCACTCGTGCATCTGTTATTATGGTTCGTGTGATGGCTGCAGTCTACTGTATTCGCAGCTTGATTATATCAAACCTCGGAGCTTTGGAGGGAAGCATTGCGAGCGAATTGTGTGGCGCACTACGACCTGAGGGTTTGGGCAGTGCATATATTTTGAATACCGAGTCAATCGTTGTGCCTTTGGTACTGCTTGTCGTGGCCGAGCTTATGAACATTGCTAGATTGCTGAACGAAGAGGAGAGTGCAACATTGTAAAAAGGGGGAGCTATGATAATTACTAATTTAGATGTTATGCTTGCACGACGCAAGATGTCGTTGCAGGAACTCTCAGAGCGCATAGATATTTCGGTTGTAAATCTTTCGAAACTCAAAACGGGCAAGGTGCGTGCTATACGATTTTCCACGCTCGATGCTATCTGTCGAGTGCTCGAATGTCAGGCTGGCGATATTCTTGAATTTCGCCCCGACCAACCCGAGCCAGAGGAGTAAACGACAAGAGAACTATTGACACAACATAGGCTATTCCTGTATAATCCATAGGAATAGCCTATTTTTATTGTCGTTGTCAAACATAGATACAAAAGAGGCTGACTTCAAGTCCTTAAACGCTATTAGCCAGCCTCTTAAAGTGAGTATTTTTAGCTTAGTTATACTCAGACTCGCCCTCCTCGTCAATCCAAGGTACAGTCTTCATATCCTCGGTTGTCAAGGCTGCAACCTGCTCATCAGTCAAGAACGCATCATCGCCATTTGCAAACTCCATATCAGAGAAACTGCTGATAGTCAACTGATAAGATGCATAGTCATCAGCATTGC
The DNA here is from genome assembly GCA_017555545.1 of Alistipes sp. GTDB lineage: Bacteria > Bacteroidota > Bacteroidia > Bacteroidales > Rikenellaceae > Alistipes. The sequence continues at coordinate 6,004 of JAFZGE010000168.1, read as the reverse complement.
CCTTATAGTCAGACTTCTGAGCGTAGATACCATAGATAGCTGTGATTGTAGCCTTCTCGCCATCCTTACATACGTTGCGGCGCGCGAAGCGTGAGTAACCACTGGTACGCAAAGCGTAGACACCATTAGCAGAGCAAACTGTTGCCTCGGGGTTGTATGTGAAGCATACTGAACCGTAGAGGCTGCGGCCTGTAATCTCCTCCTTGAATGCCCACTGATACCAACCCTTAGATACTGTAGGACGTGGATCAGAGTACAACCAGCTTGGGTAGAGATTCTCGAAAGAGCCACTCTTCAAAGCGGGATTGGTAACGCCATCCTGGTTAGGAACACCAGCATAGTGGCACTCAAGATTCTCGAAGCGGATCAAGCGACCGAACATCTTCTCGCGCTCCTTGCTATTAGGGAATACTGTGTTGTAGTTTTCTGGCGTTACTGTGATGATATCCACAGAGTATGGATCAGCCAACCACTCGTCGTATGTACCTACGTGAAGCTCATCCATCTCGCCAGCAAATACATAGCGGTCGATGACCTCCTGAAGCTCGATGTTAGAGTTAGCATAGAACTTATGCTCACCCGCCTTATTCCAAGACTCAGAGGGTGCTGCACCCAACGAGAGCATCATACGGTAGTTACCCAAGTAGAGGTCAGTAAGGCGAACATACACCCAAGAACCATACTTGTAGCGAATGCCGACGTTGTTGTTCAACTTAAGCTCGATACCCGCTGTGTGGTCCTGAATATGCAACGACTTATAGATGTTACCCTCCTCGTCGTTAGAAATAACCTTACCCTTGATATATACATCACGACCTACGAAGATATCCTCGCCAATGAGTTTGTACTTTGTGTTACCCCAGCCGCTGTTAACACCTGTGTTAGAGATCTCGCCAAATGCCTCCTTAAGCTCCAAGATTGTGATGCGCTCAGCCTCAGGGAACATAGTCTCGAACGAGTCATCTGTGTAGACGGGGCGTGGAGCTACAGTCTCGAATTTCTCGTAGCAGCCAACAGTCATAACTGCTACGGCAACCAATGCAAATAATCTGTTTAGTTTCATAATATTCATCAGTTTAGCAGTTAGAATCTAAAGTAAACATTAAGGTAGTAGTTAAGACCATTCATATAGAAGTACTTAGAGTCGAAGCGTGAATAGGTTGTAGGCTTCTTAACGATAGTCATCTCACCCTCGTTGTCGGGGAAGAGGATAGGATCAGAGAGCTTATTCAGACGCATCTGCTCGTAACCACCAGTGCGGAAGTTCTGGCTATTAAGGATGTTATTAACCTGAAGGCTGAAGCCGAGGTTATACTTATACTTAATTCTCCAGCTCTTACCGATACTTGCGCTCAAAGTGTAGGCATTACCCAACTCCTCCTGTGCACGGATGCCGTCGATAACATCCACCACGTAAGCCTTCTGGCGACCTGTCTCGAGGTTGTTCCAGTCGTAGATACGCTTAATCTCATTCTCCAAGTACTGAGTACGGTACATAGGGTTCATTGAGAGGTACAAGCGGTCGTAGTAGTTGAAATCGAGGGTTGCATACCAGTTGTTGGGGCCCTTAAAGTTAAGACCCACGTTAATTGCAGTCTGAGGAGTGCTCTCCACCTTCATACCCTTCCAGTTTACAACGCTGTGTACAACATCTGTTGCCGAGTTGTCAATCATCTGGGTGAACTCGGGGTTAGATGTGTAGATGTAGTCACCAAGGCTAACTGCGCCCTGCAATGATAGACCCCATGCGATAGGCACGCTTACGCCCAACTCAACACCCATATAACGCTTGTCGATGCCCGACATCGCGAAGTTGGTGAACGAGCCCTGAGTATCGTCGTAGAATGAGATAACCTTAGACTGATCCATCATCTGAGTGTAGTAAGCAGAAACGCGAGCACGCACCCATGGAGTGTTAAGGTTGTACGAAACGTCGAAGCCATAGATACGCTCGGGGCTGAGGCCTGGAGTGATCTGGTTACGTGTACGAGCCGAAACGAATGAGTTGTTGAACATCGGAGCGTTCTGCATGATTGTAGCATTAGCCTCGAGTGTGTGCGAGCCATTGAAGCGGTACGCAAGGTTTACCTTACCCTTATAAGTGAGAGCGTTTACCTTGTCTGAGTTGCCGAGCGATGTCTTACCACGGTCGCCACCAGCATTCTCATTGAGGAACAAACCCTTCTCCCAGAGACCCTCACGCCAGAGGCTTGTGTAGCCCACCTCTGCACCGATATTCGCTGTAAAGCCACCAGCCTTAACGTCGTACATAGCCCAAAGCTGACCCTCACGAACATGTGCATAGTAGTCGTAGTTGTACTTATCGCCCTCCTTAACAGCCTGAGCGTGGCCATGCTCACGGTAGTAAGCCATGTTGTTCTGATATGTCACAACGTTGCTACCGAAGTCGCGCTCAGCGAACTTATCAACGTCCAACCAGTAGTCGCCACCGAGCAAGTCCTTAACTGTTGAGTAGTACTCTGTGCGGTTTACGCGAGCACGAACACCCGCAGTAAGCTTCGAGCCACCACGGAAGATATGGTTGAGCTGTGCAGCGAAGTTATAGTCGATCTGGTCGGTGTGGCGCTCCTCAATCATATATGCAGCGCGGTGACCCTCGCCATACTGGTTGTTCACCTCACCCATCATGTTGTCCTGCATCAAGCCATCGAAGTCGATGTAACCATCCCAGTTCTGCATATACTCGATATACTTCAAACGGTCGGTCTCGAGGTCTGTCTCAGTAAATGGAAGAGTCAAGCCATTTGCATCAGCGAAGTTGTTGAGCATCATGCGACGCTCCAAGCGGTCACCATAGTACGAAGGCATCACGCGGTAGTAGTCGGGACGTGGATCCTCACCCTTGTACCATGTGAGCGCTGAGTAGCCATTGAAGCCGAAGCGTACAGATGTAGCAACCGAGAGCGATGTATTCTCGCTAATCTGCCAGTTGTAGTTAAGCATAGAGATAGGCTCGTGCATGCGACGCACACGCGAGTTACGCTCCTTGCCATTCTGCAAACCTACGTTGGGGTTGTAGTAGTTGTCACCCCAGAGGTCGTAAGCCTCCTGTGTTGATGCCTGCTGTGCACCACGCTGTGTGGGAGCACCCAAAATTGTAGCAGAGAGGTGGTGGTTGGCGTTAAAGATCTTCTCAGCAGAGAAGAAGTAACCGTAGGCGTTGTAGTAGACACCATTCACATAGCCGTTGCCACCCTGACGTGTTGAGAGCGAGAAGCCATAAGACCAGCCGTTGTCAAGCTGACCAGAGGCGTAGCTCACCATAACTCGGAAGCGGTAGAGCTGTGTTGAGTTAACAACGCTTGCGCGGAAGCCCTTGCGGAGCTGCGATGCACGCGCGTTGATGTTTGTAGTACCCGCTACGCCACCCAAGCCATAGTCTGAAGACTTCAAGCCAGAGGAGGCCTCCTGGTTACGCGTAGCGTCGTTAAGACCGCTCCACAATGACCATGGGCCATAGCCAGTAAGCGCATCGTTGAAGCGAATGCCATTGAGGTATACATCCTGATACTGCGAATCGTAGCCACGCACATTGAAGCGCATCTCCGAGAAGCGGTATGAAGCGATATTATTAAAGATATCCTTCGATGCCGAGAGTGTCGAGGGCATAGCCTGTGAATCACCCATATTCTCTGCATCGGTGTCTAGCTCAGCAAATGCCGAGTCATCGATGACGGTGACACCCGCAGGAATCATGTAGACATTCTGCATGTCGTGCACAAGCTCCTTAACGCGCACCATAAGTTCGAGATCCTCAAACTCATAAGCCGAGATGGTCAACTGATACTGACCAGGCTCCAAGCCCTCAATCACGAACTCACCATTCTCGTTTGTCGTGGTGTTGACGGCGACGCCATTGATCGAAATGGCAACTCCACCAATCGGCTCACGCGTCTCGCGTGACACGACCACACCCTTCATACCACCCATCTGTGCAAAGGCACTCAAGGATAGGAGGGCGCATAGTGTAGTTAGTAAAAATTTCCTCATAGATTATATGTTTGATATTTATTTACCGATATAGATATATACGGGGAAGTGGTCGCTAAAGCCATTCTGGAAGTTGTTGGTAACAAACGTACGCAAGGGATAGCCCTTGTACTGACCCTCCTGCTGAAGCATATAGGGGCGAGTGAAGATGTTACCATAGAACTTCTTACCCTTGATGATGCGAAGCTCACCCTCCTTGGCATTTACCAAGTTCTCGGTTACACAGATGTGGTCGAACAAGTTCCACACATCCTGATATGCGAGAGTTCCGAGACCTGCACGAAGCATCTGGTTGTAGGGGTTGAAGAAGTCACCAGCCTCAAGCTCCTTAACCTTTGCCTTGGCACCCATAACCTTTGTGATGCTGCTGTCAGTAGCGTCATCGTTGAAGTCACCCATTACGATAACCTTAGTAGCGGGATTCTGGGCAATCAACGAGTCCTTAATCTGCTTAATCTGCTTTGCGCAAGCGTCGCGCTTGAACTGCGAAGCCTCCTTACCACCAAGGCGTGATGGCCAGTGCGATACGAGGAAATAGAAGGGCTCACCCTCAATTGTACCCCACATAACCACAAGGTCACGGCTACGGAAGTTGGGCAACTCCTCTACAACGAGCTTGATGTTATCCGAGCCCTCGAGTTTGAAGACGTCAGAGCGATAGAGGAAGGCGCAGTCCACACCACGTGCATCGGGAGAGTCATAGTGGCAGATGCGATAGTTAGCACCCTTAAGTTTGGGCTGCGAAACGAGATCCTCAAGCACTGTGCGGTTCTCAATCTCAGATACGCCAATCACAATGGGATACTCCTTGTTGATTGCAGCTATGTCGAAGAGTACGCGCTCCATGTTTGTGAGCTTCTTCTGATACTTAATCTCGTTCCACTGCTTCACGCCATCGGGAAGGAACTCCTCATCGTGAGTCTCTGGGTCATCGTAGATGTCGAAGAGGTTCTCGAGGTTGTAGAATACTACCGTGTATGGCTTATCCTGCGCCACACCCGCTGTTACGGCAAACAGCGTCACTAATAGCATTAAAAGCGTCTTTTTCATATACTTAAATTATTAGTTTATTTTCAACTCTTATGTTACTACCCTATTGGATTAGTTAACGCCCCACTCCGAGGGCACCTTTCTGCTCTTCACCTCAGTCTCGATGGTATCATCAAGCATGGGGAAGAAAGTAAAGCCTGTAATCTCCTCAAGTTCCGCAACGGTGATGCAGTCTGTTGCGGTGATTGTTGTATCATCGCCCGTATTCTCGTGCTCAAACCAAAATACGATAGCACGCACCTCGCTGGCATCGGTAATCTCGTCGATGCGCTTACCAGTGTTACCCTTCTTAGTGCGGAGCAACGCCTTGTAGTAGTGTGTAGGCGTTGGGCAAGTGTTACCCGACTTATCGGTTGTCTTGCTATCGATTGAGGAGTGGTGCTGACCACCAAAGTGCGCACCAGTAACCACATAGAGTGTATCGTTGCATACCATATTGCGAACTCTACCCTCCAATACACCCCACTTATTCTGGTTGAAGTTATATTGCTGAGGCGTCATGTTCGTAGCGTAGAATGTCTGGTCCATCATCTGCTGTGAGCACTTACGGTCTGCTGCGGGGAGCTGGTGACCACGGTCATACCAACCGTTATACGAGCCACGGCCGAGGTTTGCCTGAAGCTCATCATCCACCTTAGGATCGTAGCCGAACGAGCTATTGTTACGGTTGCCCTCACCCGATGTGTGAGACTTGTGAAGGGGATATGCCACCCACAACGATGCACGCACCGAGGGGTCGAAGCAGTAGGTATAGTTACGAGCATCATTCTTGAGACCCAACGTGCCGTAGTGTGTGTTGAAGATGTAGTTCTTCTCCTCCTTGCACACGGGCAACTCTGCCCACTGGCGGTTTACAGCGATAGTATTGTCGTAGCTATGCTGCACAAACGAGAGGTTGAAGATTTTCCCCGAGAGGTTTACCTCCACCTCCGCCTCGCGAGAT
>JAFZGE010000167.1 GCA_017555545.1 Alistipes sp. | reverse complement strand
ATTTGTCATAACCCAGTAGCAGAAGCCCTCGACACCTCCGCCCTGGAAAATGGGCATCCTATCCAAATCAGACATTGAAGCAACATCGCCATCCTTCTGATTATCAGCCAAAGTGGACAACTGCGCCGATGCCACACCATACGATAGCATAGCAAGCACAAAGGTCATCAAAAGTCGTTTCATAGTTCTACGTTTTGAGTGTTAATATTTTGCCTATACACAAAATTAGCAATCTTTTCGCTTAATTGCAACAACACCAACGAAATAATCGAGTGGCTGCACGCTACAATAGTCCGAGTAGCGATGCCATTAGCACACCAAAGTGGTTACCTAGGGCATAGCCCACGATGCCTGCACCAAGACCCACGATAAGTGTCTTGCGGTTCTTAAGCACTGCAACCATCATAGGCACAAAGGGAGGCGAGTTGATAAACGACACCGATGACACCGTCATAGAGTCGGCATCCACACGCATAACACGGCAGAAGATGGCGTGTAACAACAGCGAGCCAAAGACCGTAATCGTGAGGAAGAGAATCTGGTTGAGACCGTCGGCAAGTCTTAGCTCCGAGAAGTCCGCCATAGAGGCCATGGCAATGCTGAAGATGTAGATAAGATACATGCCGATATCGAAGCTGCGCTCCAACTTGCGCACAGGCTTATGGAATGAGCATACAACACCCAACGTACTGAGTACTAGGATGAAGATTACCATAAACCAGTCATCACCAAATGGCAATGCTATAGCCGCGGCAATGGCTACAACGACAAGTGCATAGCCCACAATCTTCGCCAGTTCCTTAAGGCCTGCCCTACTCCACAAACCCTCATATGGGTTGCGCCTCGCCTCGGCAATCTGACGATCGAGCTCCGCCTTCTCGCTCTCCGAGAGCGTCGCCTCGCCTCGCTCGCCAAAGAGCCAGCGGAAGAGCTTGTAACCAACTGAGACAAGGAAGATGAGGTAGAGGAACGATATCACGATGTCGTATGAGCACATCATGAGGTAGTCGGACTGCTTGACATTGAAAATAGCCTGAATGGCAGCGGCATTGAGCATGCCACCCGTATACATTCCCGACATGATACCTCCAATCTTTGCACCCTCAGGGAGATGCTTGCCAAAGAATATGTAGCCCACAACAACTGCTATGGCAACTGACAAAAATCCGCTGATTACGACCTTGAGCTGCGTGCTGGCATCTTTGCGCGTGAAGCGACAACAGAAGAGCATCATGGGTATCGCCAATGGCACAGTAGCGCTAGTCGCAATCTCCTGAACTACATCTATTTTAGGAATATCAAACGGCATATTTCCGATGACTATACCAATAGCGTACAGTATCATCATCGGGCCAATCTTATCGAGAAGTGGGAAGCGGCGGCAAAGCCATATTACTCCTGCAGGCACAAGGCAGAATATTATGCTCATCGCCACGATAGATAGTATCGACATAGTAACTTGGGGTTATAAGTTTCGAACAAAGATACTACTTTTTCTCCACATTCGCAACGCCCAACCATCAAGTTAACCACGAACCCCACATTATCTCCCCACACCCAAAGATGTAGAGATGCCCTCCAACGCAAACTCCCCGAATAGGATATACTAAACGTATTCCCATTCGGGGAGTAAAATTTTTGTTTGACGCAATGAAGGTATTTCTTGTCAGAGTACGTGGTCGTGACACATCGTAAAAGAAGAACCCCACGGGATAGTACTCATATGTACAGCCCGTGGGGTCTTAGTTCCGGGATATACCGCTAACGCGACACTATCACAAGAATTTAGTTCATTGCCTGCTGAATAGCTACTGCAATAGCAACAGTTGCACCTACCAAGGGTTGTTACCCATACCGAGGAAGCCCATCATCTCAACATGTGCTGGAACTGATGAAGAACCTGCGAACTGTGCGTCAGAGTGCAT
>JAFZGE010000166.1 GCA_017555545.1 Alistipes sp. | reverse complement strand
GTTCGATGCACACTTCAACCCCAAGGAGCGTGAAAAATACAACCACATTCTTAAGCACGCAACCGTGGTACGCTACTCCGACAACGCCTACCACCCCGCAATATTCCGACACCGCAACGATATGCTTGTTGAGGATGCCGACACGCTCGTAGCATGGTGGAACGGCACACAGAGTGGTACGGCCTACACCGTGAAAAGGGCTAAGAAGCTGGGGGTAACCATAAAAAACATCTACCCCGAACTTCAACTTTCAATGGAAATCTAAAAAAATTTGATACCTTTGCCGCAAATTAATTGAAGAAACTATGAAGATTAAACATCTACTACTCATTTTTGTAGCTGCATGCATCTGCACCGCAGCCAAGGCACAAACAACTGGCGAGAAGATTAAGGCATTCGCCGATGAGCACCTCCGCCTCTCAGGTTACCTCCAGGGTGGCTACCGCTGGGATGAGAACGCCGACCCATCAAACACATTCTACCTTCACCGTGCGCGTTTGAGCCTTACGGGTGATGCGGCGAAGGATAAGATCGACTACCGCTTGCAGGTAGATATGGCGGGCTCGCCCAAGATCTGCGACCTCTACTTCCGCTATAAGCCCATGACACAGCTTAATGTGGAGCTCGGTCAGTTCAAGGTTCCCTTCTCATACGAGAACGAGAATTGTGGTCCTACAACCGTAGAGTTTATCGAGTACTCATATATCACTACATACCTCGCGCGTAACAACGGCTTGTACGACGGTATCAACGGCGCTACTGGTCGCGACATCGGTCTCCAGCTCTATGGTGGCTTCTTCGAGCGCGATGGCTACAGCATCCTTAACTACAACGTCGCTGTGTTCAACGGCTCGGGCGTAAACGTAAAGGATCACAACTCATCAAAGGACTTCGTGGCACGCCTTATCGTTAAGCCTTTCAAGGGCTTCGCAGTGAGCGGCTCGTATATGTATGCAGAGACCAACTTCGGTGGTAACAAGTATATGAAGAGCCCACGCTTTGCATTGGGTGCATGGTATGAGGATGGCACATGGATTGGTCGTGCGGAGTATGTTCACGCAAACTTCGGCGAGACATGCACAGACTCATTCTACGCCTTGGCGGGTTACAACTTCGAGAAGCCATGGAGCGTATATGCTCGCTACGAGTTTATCAAGGATGACGCTTATATCATGGATCGCGATCGCATTCAGATTGGCACAGCATACAAGCCCTTCAAGTTCTTGCGCTTGCAGGCTAACCTCAACTACGAGATCAATGGTCTCGCACCCGAGGCATACCGCAACAGCCTAGGTTTTAACCTCTTGGTTACAGCGATGTTCTAATCGGTTTACAAAGCCGATACAATAAAACAAGGCGCCGACTCACCCGAGTCGACGCCTTTTCGTTTACCACCAGCGACTAATCGCTATGGGAGATAGTAGTAGATTCCGTCATAGTCCTCAACATCTACCGCTGTGCGGAGTAGTGTACCATCGGGAGCATAGTCGAGGTATATATCTGTAAGATAGCCATTAACCACGATTGTAGCCTCGATGAAGTAGATCACATCGCCCGTATTGCGCTCCACGCGCTCAACATCATCCACAGGGGTCTGCGCACCATACTCCGACTCGAAGGCCTGGCGTACAGCCTGGGGCAACTCGCTATACTTGATGTCATACTTGGTCATAACCCACTCGCCACCCTTGGTGTACCACGCCTCACATTCGCCCTGGCCAGGGAGGGTGAAGTCGGCAACGGCATAGCCGCGCTTCTTCTCCCACTCCACATCTACCGCCGTGGGGTACTTATCGTAGAAGGCGTTGCGCAACGATGTCGGAGCATCGTAGTTATCGCAAGCATATAGCGCCAACGCCACAACCGCAGCAATAGCTGCAAACATTAACTTTCTCATAGACACACTTTATTTAAGATTCATTAACCTTTTATCTTGCGTTAGTCGACCTTAACGAGGTGATACTCGTGGTCGAACTCCAACTCAGTACCATTGTTGAGCTTAACCTCCCACTCGTTGCGCTCCTTAGAAATCTCCACAATCTTATTCGCGGGATACTTCTTTGCCACATAGTCGGCAATCTTCTTGGGAACGATATCGGCAGGAACCATAGCATTGGGCGTATCGACCTCAGTCCAGTTGCCTCGCTCATCAAACTCGAGCTTCACACCATTTGCCATCACCACCTTATACTCGGTGTGGTTGTGATCCTTGTCCTCCCACATATACGTAGGCTGCTCATTAGGATAGTGGTGTTTGATAAAGGTGCGCGCATCTGCGGGGAGCTCCTCATAGCGAATAGCGCGATCTTTGTCTGAAACTGTCGACGCCATAACACTCGCAGTTGCCATGACGATACCCACAAGGGTAAAAATACTTTTTCTCATAGTCCAATTCTTTTTAATTCTCATTTATCCTTTAATAATAAATAGTGTACTCGGTACGCATCACCATATGCAAATCTCGTACTACAACACACGAAGTACACATCTTTTTGCAGCGGCAAGATATAAATTATTTTTGAAAATAAAATGAAACAATAAGAAAACTTTTCTATTAATAAACACAATGTTATTTTTTGTCAATATAATTTACTTTTTAGTCAAATAATTGAGACATTTTTCATAGGGACATAAGAGACAAAAAGGAATTAAGAGACAAAAGAGAGAACGCAAACAACTCTTTGATATAATCAACCCTTTTGCCTCTCACACTCTCTTGACATCTCTTATTTCTCTTTTCTCGCACAAACCTCCCTCATTTTTTTCTCTACTAAAAGTAGCATAACCAAAAAAAATGTTTATCTTTGTGTGATTATACTTATAGAGAGTAAGGCAACATGGCAAACATGAAATATAGACTTTTGGAGGTTACGAACCACGACAAGCGCCTTGAGCGCGAGTTTTTGGATCTCCCCAAGATGATATACAAGGATAATCCCAACTGGGTATGTCCCTTCGACTCATCCATCAAGAGCGTCTTTGACCCCGCCAAGAATAAACTCTTCAACGATGGCGAGGCTATACGCTGGGTGGCACACAACGAGGCGGGCGAGTGCGTAGGTCGCATTGCAGCGTTCTACGACAAGACCCACGCCTATGGCTATGAGCAGCCAACGGGCGGTTGCGGCTTCTTCGAGGCAATAGATGATCAGGAGCTTGCCAACACACTCTTCGATGCGGCACGCGACTGGCTCAAGGAGCGCGGCATGGAGGCTATGGATGGCCCCGTGAACTTCGGCTCGCGCGACGCATGGTGGGGACTACTCGTTGAGGGCTATGAGCATCAGCCCCTCTTCGAAAACCCATACCACCCACCCTACTATAAGGAGCTCTTTGAGAACTACGGCTTCCAGAACTACTTCAACCAGAACACCTACGTCTGGAAGATTGATGATGATGACGTAAACGAAGTTGTCTACGAGCGTGTGAAGCGCCTTATGTCGACACCAGGCTACCGCTTTGCCCCCATCGGCAACGAGGATCTATACTCGGCAGTAGAGAAGGTACGCACGATATATAATAAGGCATGGGCACTCTTCACAGGTGTGCAGCCCATGACCTCGGAGGAGGGTCGCAAGATGGCAGACACCATGCGCCCTATCATCGACCGCAACCTCATATGGTTTGCATACTTCAATGATGAGCCCATCGGCTTCTTCATCATGGTACCCGACCTGAACCGTCTTATCGGCAAGTATAACGGCAAGTTCGGCATCATAAACAAGTTGCGCCTGATGTGGGACCTCACGGTGCGCAAGAAGAGCGACCGCATCTTCGCCATCGTCTTTGGCATCACGCCAGAGTTCCAGGGCAAGGGCGTGGAGTCGGGCTTCATGAAGGCGATGCTCGATGGTTACATACGCACCAAGAAGAACCAGTATCGCTCGGTGGAGTTTGCATGGATTGGCGACTTCAACCCCGTGATGAACCGCATGGTGGAGCGTTACATCTGCGCACGCAAGCACAAGATGCACACCACCTACCGCTACCTCTTCGACCGCACGAAGGAGTTTACGCGCTGCCCTAAGGTAGGCTTCAAGCCCCGCCCCAAGGTTGAGGATGCGGCAAATAGCGACAAAGCATAACAAAGACTAAAACCGACACTAAGACTAAAACTATAACAATCTAAAACCTATAAACCAATGAAAACTACAGCATTTACTAAGTACCATATTGCTAATGGTGCTAAGATGGCAGAGTTCGCAGGCTACAACATGCCTATCGAGTTCTCAGGTATCAACGATGAGCACATCAACGTTCGCGAGAAGTGCGGCGTATTCGACGTGAGCCACATGGGCGAGATCTGGGTTAAGGGTCCTCGCGCTACTGAGTTCTTGCAGCGCATCACTACAAACAACGTATGCGACCTCTTCGACGGTAAGGTACAGTACACAACAATGCCTAACGGCAACGGCGGTATCGTAGATGATATCCTCGTATATCGCATCAACGAGGAGAAGTATATGCTCTGCGTTAACGCTGCAAACATCGACAAGGACTGGGCACACATCTGCAAGCAGGGTGAGGCTTACGGCATGAAGGCTGGTGAGGAGCTCGAGAACTCTTCAGACAAGACTGCTCAGCTCGCAATCCAGGGTCCTTTGGCTATGAAGCTCGTGCAGAAGATGACCGAGGAGCAGGTTGAGGATATGGAGTACTACACATTCAAGATCTGCAAGGTGGCAGGTTGCGAGGTTATCCTCTCTACAACCGGCTACACAGGCTCTGGCGGTTGCGAGATCTATATGTACAACGAGGATGCTGACACCATCTGGGAGGCAATGTGGAAGGTAGGCGAGGAGTTCGGCTTGAAGAACATCGGCCTCGGCGCACGCGACACACTCCGTCTCGAGAAGGGCTTCTGCCTCTATGGTAACGACATCGACGACACTACATCTCCTATCGAGGCTGGTCTCAACTGGCTCACAAAGTTCGTGGAGAACAAGCCATTCATCGACCGTGAGCTCATGGAGCGTCAGAAGAAGGAGGGCGTTACACGCAAGCTCGTAGGCTTCAAGCTCATCGACCGCGGTGTACCTCGCCACGAGTATGAGTTGGCAGACCTCGAGGGTAATGTCATCGGTCACGTTACATCTGGTACTATGTCGCCCTGCCTCAAGGTCGGTATCGGCATGGGTTACGTTAAGCCCGAGTTCGCAAAGGCTGGCACACAGATCGCAGTTGTTGTACGTGGTCGCTTGTTGAAGGCTGAGGTAGTACGTCTTCCCTTCGTATAACCCATAATTTTACGGGTATTCGACGCTTTTTCGGGCGAAGAATAC
>JAFZGE010000165.1 GCA_017555545.1 Alistipes sp. | reverse complement strand
CTCAAATATGCGCTCTACATCTTTGGGTGTCAACGTCTTGAAACCCTTGATGTCGCCATAGCGGCAGGCCTTCTGTGCCATCATCGCAAAGTCCTCGCGCTTGATGCCCACCTCTGTAAATGTGCGCTGCAAGCCAAGGCTCTCGAACAAGAACTCCTCCGTGCGGCGGATACTCTCCTTCGCGATCTCCATCTTATCCATCTTCGCATCGATGCCAAAGACATTCACGCCATACTGAACATACTTATCCACTGTAGTCTCATCCAGGCAGTACTCCATCCAGCGGGGTGTGAGGATAGCCAAGCCCAAGCCGTGTGTTATATCGTATACTGCCGAGAGCTCATGCTCCATGGGGTGGCAGCTCCACGCCTTGCGCTTACCGCCATTAATAAAGCCGTTGATAGCCCACGATGATGCCCACATAAGGTTGGCGCGTGCCTCGTAGTTCTCGGGCTCAGCAATAGCAACGGGGGCATACTTAACGATAGTTTTGAGCATGCCCTCCATAAAGGTGTCGAGCATATACAAATCCTTCTGCGTATTGAAGTACACCTCGATGATGTGCGACATGATATCTGCCGAGCCACACGCTGTCTGATACTTGCTCACCGAGTATGTGAGTGTGGGGTCGAGGAACGATACCTTGGGAAGGAGTGGCTGTGCAAGGCGACCGAGCTTATCACCCGTCTCGAGGTTAGAGATAACACCCGCGGTATCCATCTCCGAGCCCGTAGCAGCAAGCGTGAGGATGGTCACGATGGGCAATGCGCGCTCGATAGGCTTGGCATTAGCACCAAAGAACTCCCATGCGTCGTGCTCAACACATGCACCCGCAGCCATGAACTTCGTAGCATCGATGGTCGAGCCACCGCCCACGGCCAACAAAACATCTATATTCTGCTCCTTACAAATCTTAACACCCTCGCGTACCGACTCGATGCGTGGGTTGGGTTCGATGCCCGATAGCTCGAATACCTCCATGCCTGCACCGCGCAACTCTGCCAACACTCTGTCGTAGAGGCCTATGCGCTTGATAGAGCCGCCGCCATAGGTGAGCAACACGCGTTTGCCAAACTGAAGTAATTCCTTGCCGAGATTGCCCAACTGATTCTCACCGAAATATACCTTTGTGGGGATGTTATAGATAAAAGAGTTCATTGCGTAATAGTTTTTGTTAATAAATATATGTATTGAATGCAAAGATAGGATTTTTTTTATATCTTTGCAACGCATTTTTGCATTTAACCGATTCAGTTCATTAGACTATGTTGAGTAGAAGATTGCTCCGAGTGAAGGTCGCTAAGAGCCTTTACGCACATCTTAAATCAGGCTCCGACAACCTCAAGGCCTCGGAGAAATACCTCGTTGAATCAATTGATAAAGCATACGACCTCTATTTCCAGATGTTGTCACTCATCGTGGAGGTGTCTCGCTATGCTGAGGATCGTCAGGAGTTGGCGAAGCAGAAGAAGCTCGCAACATACGAGGATCTTAACCCTAACCGCCGCTTTGTGGATAACCCCGTCGTTGCGCTCATCGCAAACAGCGACTCAGTAAATGATGTTCTCGCTGCGCGTAAGCTCTCATGGGCTAACCACTACGACACAATCAAGGATGTATACAACCGCCTTGTTGAGGCAGAGTTTTACACTAAGTACATGTCTCTCTCATCTGCATCGTTCACCGATGACCGCCGCTTTGTTGAGGACTTCTTCACATGGCTCGAGGAGGATGAGGCAATGTTGGAGGTGTTGAACGAGATGTCGCTCCTCTGGTGCGACGACTACGGTTTCGCACTCTACATGGCATTGCGCACCGTGCAGAACACCAAGCAGAGCCACGATATGCTCCGCGTGTTGCCTAAGTTCAAGAGCGATGAGGATCTCGACTTCGCACGCACACTCTTCATCAAGTCGTTGGTGCAGTATGAGGACAACCAGGAGATCGTAGACCGCTACACTCAGAACTGGGATGTCGAGCGCGTGGTATTCATGGATAACCTTATCCTCTCTATCGCAATTACCGAGCTCGTTGTCTTCGACTCTATCCCCGTTAAGGTAACTCTCGACGAGTGGATCGATATCGCTAAGTACTACTCTTCACCTTCGAGCAGCACCTTCGTAAATGGTGTCTTGGACAAGGTTGTTGCAGACCTTACAGCTGAGGGTCGCATCGCTAAGAGTGGTCGCGGACTCCTCTAACAGTCGCAATAGTACCATGCACGCTTTTTCGCGCATAACAGCCCTTTTGGCACTCCTTTTGTGTGTCGTAGCTTGTGGCTCGAAGCATATTAAGGATAATGCGGAAGATGATGTTGCGCCCGCGATGCTCGTTGCCGAGCTTGAGGAGGGCTGCACATGCGAGGTGCTTGCAGACTATGGCGTTGTTGAGCCACGCTCCATTGTGGCGTTGCCCATACGCGTGGTGAACACTACCGATGAGCCCATCGTGCTACTCGACTACACGACGACGTGTCGTTGCACCATGCTCGACCTACCACGCAGCCCCATTGAGGTGGGTGGTGAGTGCGAGATAGCGCTAACCTTCGACTCGCGAGGCGAGTGGGGCGGCGTAGGCAACTTCCTCGATATCACAACATCCAACCCCGAGTGTGGTTTTGTGATTTGGATGAGTGCCCAGATAGAGTAGTCTCAAGGGCGACGGATTTGTTGCAAAGGGGTGAATATTTTGATAATCTGAGAATTATTCTTACCTTTGCAAATGAACATTTTTTGTGCAAACAATTAATAAATTAAAACAATACGATTATGAATTTGCTTTTTATTCAGAACGATGGTGCTGAGGCCGTAGTTGTTGAGGCAGCAGAGGCTCCCGTAGTTGAGAATGCAGTAGAGGTTGCTGAGACCGTTACTGAGGAGGTTGTAGATGAGGGTGTTTTGCCCGAGCAGCCAGAGCCCACTTTCATGCAGCAGTATGGCATGTGGTTCTTGATTCTCGGTATGATCGTTATCATGTACTTCTTTATGTGGCGTCCCGAGTCAAAGCGTCGTAAGCAGATGCAGCAGTTCCGCGATGGCCTCAAGAAGGGTGATAAGATCATCACTGCAGGTGGTATCTACGGTGTAATCAAGGAGGTACACGAGACATCATTGCTTATCGAGGTTGATAGCAACGTAACACTCCGCATCGACAAGAACATGGTTGTTGGCGATCCTTCACAGGGCGTAATGCAGAAGTAATTTTCTTGTGATAGTGGCGCGTTAGCGGCACAACACCAAAAGTAAACTACCCAGGGTTGTAACACATGCCCTGGGTAGTTTTTTTATTCTCTGAAGTAGGGTATTAGCTCGCCTTTCGCTTAAGCGTTCACCTTATTAAAATACTCTAAGAAGCGCTCCTTGTAGTTCTCGCCCAAGGGGATATACTCGCCGTTGTCGAGGAAGATGCGACCCTTCGTATAGCTCGCAATGCGCTTGAGGTTAACGATATATGAGCGGTGTACGCGCAAGAAGCTCTCCGCGGGGAGCGTGGTCTCCATGTTCTTGAGGCGGAAGAGGGTGGTGATGGTCGAGCTGCCCTCGATATGCAAGCGTACATACTCGCCTGCACTCTCCAGATATACGATGTCGGCAACCTTTACGAGCTGCGTCTTATAGTCTGCCTTAACCGAAATAACCTCCTTGTCCGATGCCTCAGCCTCGTTCTGTGCGATGGCGCTCTCTGCGGCGTGGCAGCGCTCCACGAGGTCGACAAGCGAGATAACCTTCTGCGAGGCCTTCATAAACTCCTCATACGAGAATGGCTTGAGCAGATAGTCTATGGCGTTGAGCTTGAAGCCCTCGAGTGCGAACTCGGGATGTGCCGTTGTAAATACGATGAAGTGTCCCGTGTCGATGCTACGCACGAAGTCGATACCATTCATATCGGGCATATTAATATCGACAAAGAGAAGGTCAGCCTCGGCGCTCTTGAGCACCTCCTGTGCTTCGCGCGCGCTGCGACACACGGCAACCAACTCAAGTTGCTCGGTGCGCTCAATGTAACTCTTTATCTGTCGTAGAGCCATAGGCTCATCATCAATGGCGATACATCTAACCATGGTAGTCGTAGGTTT
>JAFZGE010000164.1 GCA_017555545.1 Alistipes sp. | reverse complement strand
CTACATTCACATTCACTCCTTCAAACGATGACTACTACGTAGCAGGTTGGGAGAAGGCATCTGATTGGGCTACTTACGGTAACAACGACGCTGAGCGTCAGGAGTACCTCATCCACAACTTGGATTACTACTTGCTCTCAGGTGTTCAGTCAACAAATGTCCTCAACCTTGAGGCAGATACTGAGTACGTTGTTTACGCATTCGGTTCACGTGGTGGTGTAGCAACTACTTCACAGATCTTCACTGAGACATTCAAGACTAAGTCTGGTGAGGCTGGTAACGTTCAGATCTCATTCGCTGACCTCGGTTACTACGATGCTGGTGACTTCGCTAGCCACGCTGGTTACGAGTACCTCTCTAACTACTCAGGTTACGCAGTTCTTCCTATCGAGGTAGTATTCTCTGATCCTGAGCACGGTGAGTGGTTCCAGGTTATCTACGACTGGACAGGCCGTACTGACGTTTACACAGATCAGCAGTACATGGATACTCTCGTATGGCACATCAACGAGTACGGTGGTATGACTGCAACTCACACTTACACATTCCTTGAGTTCGGTCGTGAGTACGAGGTAGCTGCTGTAGTTTTGGATACTGAGGGTCAGTTCTCAAGCCTCTACCGCAAGTGGGTTGCTCCTAACTATGATGGTTGTGGCGACGCTGCTGACTATGTTGCTTGGTGGGATGCTTACCAGGAGAGCTTGAACGGTGGTCCTGGTCTCCAGAGCCTCGTTCTCTTCCAGCAGAAGGGTGAGAAGGCTGCACGCGTATCTCAGATGACTTTCGAGACTAAGCGTGAGGTTATGGCTGCTGATGAGATCATCGTTCGCCGATAAAGCAGTCTAACAAGGCTACTTAAGGGTTGTGCATTGCACAGCCCTTTTTTTGTTTTAGGGAGATTAAGGAGATTAAGGAGTTTAGGGTGTTTAGGGGGGGGTAAGTAATGTGCAAGTCTTACCTTAAATTCCCTAAATTCTCTAAACTCCCTATTGAAGTCTCTCAAAAAATTCGTATATTTGTAAAAATATATACAACGTCATTGCGAGTTATCAAAACCGAAACATCATGGCAGACAACTATCTTGAGAAGCGAATGGAGGACTATCGCAACCAGCAGCCAGTGAAAAAGCGTGTGGCAACGCTGCAGCGACTACTTAAGGCTAACCGCAGCTACCGTGGCTACGACTCAAAGTTCAAGGTGCGTCCCGACCAGCTGCGCCGTATAATAGAGACAGCGACATTGTGCCCCTCGGCACGCAACCAGCAGGTGTTGCGCTTCCGCCCCGTACTTGCGGATGAGGCAGCAAAGGTGCTTAAGCATATCCGCCTCGGTGGTGCACTGCCCGAGTTACACCTTCCCTTTGAGGGTACAGAGCCCAATGCTTTCGTTGTGGTATGTTCTACCGTTGAGGATAGTCACTACGTTAGCGTGGACCTTGGTATCGTGGCGCAGTCGATGCTCCTCGCAGCAACGGAGATGGGCTTGGGTGGCATCTGCATAGGTGCCTTCGACCATGCCGAGATTAAGGCGGCACTCGCACTACCATATGATCCCTTGCTCGTTATCGCCATCGGTCGCCCCGCGGAGCGCATAGAGTTGGTTGAGGTTAACGAGGGTGACAACCTCACTTACTACCGCAAGGATGGCGTGCACTATGTGCCCAAGATTAAAGTTGATGACCTAATTCTGAAGTAATATGAGAAGAGTGCTTACTACAATATGCGCCCTTGTTGTTGCTATGGCAGCCATGGCGCAAGACCCATATTGGGAGAATCCCGAGATGTTTGCTGAGAACAAGCTCCCTGCGCGTGCTACGCTTGTCCCCTACGCATCGGTGGAGGATGCGTTGAAGCGTGGTGAGTCATCGTTGGTGCAGGATATTAGTGGTGAGTGGCGCTTCCATTGGACTGCAACACCCGCTGAGCGCCCCGAGGGCTTCTGGGCTGTGGAGTACGATGATGCAACGTGGGCAACGATGTCTGTGCCTGGTAATTGGGAACTAAATGGCTACGGTTACCCTATATATACTAATGTTACCTACCCCTTCCCCAAGAATCCACCCTATATCCCACATGATGACAACCCCACGGGATGCTATCGTCATACCTTCGACATCCCCGCAGATTGGGATGGCCGCCGCATAATCCTGCACTTCGAGTCGGGTTTGGCAGCGATGCACATCTGGGTAAATGGCGAGAAGGTGGGCTATAGTCAGGGCACTAAGACCGCTGTTGAGTTCGATATCACGCCATACGTTAAGCAGGGTAGTAACCTCCTCGCTATCGAGGGCTACCGCTGGTGCGATGGCTCATACCTCGAGGATCAGGACTTCTGGCGTTTGTCGGGCTTTGATCGTGGTGTTAAGGTCTACGCTGTGGGCAAGGCGCGCATCGCTGATATGTTTGTTGTTGCCGACCTCGATGATACATATACTAATGGTATATACAACGCTACTGTGACGCTTCAAAACGTTGAGGGCGCACCATTCCGAGGCTTTGTCGAGGTGTCGCTACTTAAGACACGTTACAACTACCAGAAGGGTGTGTTGGAGTGCGACAAGGCGGTGACAAAGTTCGCAAGAGCAGTTAAGGTGGATGCTAACGGTACGCTTGACATAGACTTCTCGCGTACGTTGGGCAACATCACGGCGTGGAGCCATGAGGATCCAAAGCTCTACACAACGCTTGTGACACTTAGAGACTACAAGGGTGCAGTTTTGGAGAGTACGCTATGCAATACTGGCTTCCGTAAGGTGGAGATTAAGGATGCACAGTTGCTGCTTAACGGCAAGCCTCTGATGATTAACGGTGTAAATATCCACGAGCACAACCCTGCGACGGGTCATGTGGCAAACAAGGAGTTGATGCTCAAGGATATATACCTCATGAAGCAGCACAACATCAACGCTGTGCGCACAAGTCACTATCCTCAGCCTACGGAGTGGTACGACCTCTGCGACATCCATGGCATCTTGCTTGTGGACGAGGCAAATATCGAGGCACATGGCTGCGGTACGGGTTATCATAGCAGCTATCCCGATTTCCACCCCTCGCACCGTGCAGAGTGGAAGGCTGCGCACCACGACCGTGTGCAGGCGATGGTGGAGCGCGACAAGAACCACCCCTCGGTGATTATATGGTCTATGGGCAACGAGAGTAGCGATGGTGAGGTCTATGGTGAGATGTATGAGTGGATACATAACCGCGATAAGACTCGCTTCGTGCAGCTCGAGCAGGGCTATAGCGGTCCTCATACCGATATCAGCTGCCCCATGTATCCCGATATCAACGACTTCCGTGCATGGGCAGAGCGAACAGATGCCCGTAAACCATATATCATGTGTGAGTATGCCCACGCTATGGGTAACTCTACGGGTAACCTCCGCGAGTTCTACGACATCATGAAGGGACACCATCACATGCAGGGTGGCTTTATCTGGGACTGGGTAGACCAGGGCATCGATGCTGTAGACGAGAATGGCAAGCATTATTGGGCGTATGGTGGCGACTTTGGTGCTACGATGTACCCCCACGATGAGAACTTCTGCTGCAACGGCCTCGTATCACCCGATCGTACACCCCATCCAGGACTTATGGAGGTGAAGAAGGTGTATCAAGATATTGAGTTTGAACTCGTTGAGGGTGGCGTGCGCATCTACAATAACTTTAACTTCACAAACCTCTCGAAGTATAGCATCCGCTACATATTGAAGCGCGAGGGTGTGATTGTGCATCAGGAGGCGTTGCCAACGGTGCAGTGCGCACCTGGTGAGAGCGTAGATGTAGCCTTCTCTTACCCCGCGATAGATAACGCTGCGGAGTACACCCTCAACTTCGAGGCTTCGGGCATGATGCCTAACCTCATCAATGCTGGTAAGATGCAGAGCGTGACGGTGGCTACGGAGCAGTTTGTGTTGAACCCATACGACTTTACAAAGTGTGAGCCCGAGGGCGAGATAACAATTCAGCGAGGCGATGATTGGATTATGGCTTTTGCTGGTAATAAGGCTGTACTGTTTAGCACCGAGAGTGGTGATATTTTGAGCTATGTTTCAAATCGCCGCGATATCATGACACAGATGCCTGAGCCATACTTCTGGCGCGCTGTGACCGATAATGATTGGGGCGCGGGCTTCCAGCGCAAGGCGAATGCTTGGCGCACCTATCGCCGTAAATCGTTGGGCGCTACGGTTGAGGAGTATGCCGATAGGTTGGTTGTGCGTGGCGAGTTCTACCTCTTGGATACGCCCTCGTATCTCACGCAGACCTACACCTTCCGTGCCGATGGATCATTGCAGGTGGAGATGTCGTGGTTGCGCGATAGTGACTATGTTGCTGAGATTCCTCGCTTCGGCATGCGCATGATCTTGCCTGCTGACTACAAAAAGTTTACATACTACGGCCGTGGACCATGGGAGAACTACGCCGATAGATGCGAGTCATCGTTCCTCGGTCGCTACGAGCAGTCTACCGATGACCAGCTCTTCCACTATGTGCGCCCACAGGAGTCGGGTAATAAGACCGATGTGCGCTGGCTGGAGCTCATGGGCAGTGAGGGTCGTGGTATTCGCATTGAGGGCTTGCAGCCACTTAGCGTAAGCGCGTTGCCTTACCGCGCTGAGGATCTTGATCCAGGTAGGGACTCAAAGAATCAAATGCACTACTCAGACATCGAGCCTCGCAACGAGGTGGTGCTCCATGTCGACCTTGCACAGCGTGGCTTGGGTGGCGATAACACATGGGGCGCTACGCCTCGCGAGCAGTATTGCCTAACCGCGGAGGAGTATAGCTATGGTTATATAATCTATCCTATTAACTAATTGAGTGACTGATGGATAATATTCTAACAATAGAGCATGTCTCGAAGAGTTATACGGGACATAAGGCGTTGGATGACGTCTCGTTGGAAGTGCCTCGCGGAGCCATCTATGGCCTTTTGGGTCCCAATGGCGCGGGTAAGACAACGCTAATTCGTGTTATTACGCGCATCACGCTTGCCGATGCGGGTCGCGTGCTTTTGGATGGCAAGGAGGTAACTACCGATGAGGTCTTCCATATCGGTTATATGCCCGAGGAGCGCGGACTCTACAAAAAGATGAAGGTGGGCGAGCAGGCTATGTTCTTCGCTCGCTTGAAGGGCATGTCGCGTCGCGATGCCGAGACACGTCTCAGGGAGTGGTTCGAGCGCCTTGAGATTGCCGACTGGTGGGGTAGAAAAGTTGAGGATTTGTCAAAGGGTATGGCGCAGAAGGTGCAATTCATATCAACCGTTGTGCACGAGCCAAAGTTGCTAATTTTTGATGAGCCATTCTCGGGCTTCGACCCCATAAATGCCGACAGACTCAAACAGGAGATTCTGGGTCTGCGCGATAGGGGTGCTACGGTGATTTTCTCTACGCATAACATGGCTTCGGTGGAGGAGATTTGCGACCATATCACGCTTATAAACAAGTCGCATAACGTCCTCTCGGGCTCTGTTGAGGAGATACGTCGCGAGGCGGGTGGTAATACGTTTGAGGTAATCCATAGGGCTGATGATGAGCAGTTTAATCTCGCAATTGCGGGTATTGCTACGCCCTTGACCGAGAGTCGTGGCATTGTGGGTGGCTATCGCGAAACGAAGATTCACATCGCAAAGGATGAGGATGTTAAGGTGGTCATCGAGCGCCTGAACAACAAGTGCGATTTGCGCGCTATAAGTGAGGTTATCCCCTCGATAAACGATATATTCATTCGTGCCGTAAATGGTGCGCTATAAACGGAATGCTATGAGAAAGATGTGGCTAATTATCGTGCGCGAATTTATGGAGCGCGTACGCAAAAAGTCCTTTATTGTCGCAACGTTCGTAACCCCATTGTTGATGGTGGTGCTGATGGTTGCGCCATCGCTTGTTATGTTTTATGGCTCGAGTGACCAGAAGCAGATTGCCGTTGTCGACCGCTCGGGCATGGTATCCGATAAGTTGGTCTCTACGTCGGAGGTTATGTTTGTCGACCAGAGCACGATGACTAAGGCCGAGGCGTGCAGGGTCTTTAACGCGGAGAGTGGTGTGCTTGGTGTCTTGTACATTGGCAGCGAGATTGAGCATCGCGACTCGGTACAGCTTATTACGAACGAGTCCTCTTCGATAATGATTGAAGAGTCTATCACTCACCAGATTAAGTCTGTCGTAGAGCGTGAGAAGTTACGTGCCTACGATATCGAAAACCTCGATGAGATACTCGCTTCGGTGGCTACGAATATCGAACTTGCGACCTACGAAAACAATGGTACTGGCGAGGAGGCGACTATGGAGAGCACCTCTTCGGGCATCAGCTATGCCCTGGGTATAATCCTTGGCATGATGCTCTATATGCTCCTGATTCTCTATGGTCAGATGGTGCTTACGTCGGTTGTTGAGGAGAAGTCGAGCCGCGTTATCGACGTTATGGTGACCAGCTCTTCGCCTTTTCAGATTATGATGGGCAAGATTCTCGGTATCGCCCTTGTTGCGGTGGCTCAGATTGCTATTTGGGCGACACTCGTTATCTCGGCGTCGAAGTTCTTGTTGCCAGTAATATTTAGTGCCGATATGGCCGCTACAAACGATATGATGATGCAGATGATTGTCGGCACGTTGGGTGATACGGGTTATATCGCATCATTGTTTGGTTGCCTCTTGCTATTTGTTGTAGGTGGTTTCTTGCTCTATGCGGCGTTGTTTGCCGCTGCGGGCTCGGCTGTCGACTCGGTGCAGGAGGGTCAGCAGTACAACACCATCATCATGATGCCCATTATCCTCTCGATAATCGTTATGATGTCTATCTTCAACGACCCCAACTCACCAATTGCATTCTGGGCTTCCATGGTGCCATTCACATCGCCCATAGTGATGATTGCGCGCATACCATTTGGTATTCCATGGTGGGAGGTAGTGGTCTCATTGGTAGTGCTTTACGCTTCGGTTGTGGTTGTGGTGTGGCTTGCGTCGCGCATCTTCCGCATCGGTATCTTTATGCATGGCAAGCGCCCCTCATGGCGTGAGTTGTTGCAATGGATCAGGACTAAATGAGTAATTTGAAATTAGCAATTCGTAATGGCGTTGGCTCTCTGGGCTGACGCCTTTTTTTTATGTTTGACGCTAAAAAAAAAGCGATTACGCGCCCCTCATTACTAAATTCTTAGTATATTTGCATGTTATATGTACATGTGTGCGCGTATGAAACGATTATTGATGGTTATCGCTTTGGTACTCTGTGGGTTGCTATCCACCGAGCGTGTCGCCGCGCAGTACTATAGCTGGGGTGTCGATCCAGCGTCATATCGCTGGAAGCAGATGAAGACTAAGGAGTATCGTGTGGTCTATCCCGATACGGCACAGCCGATTGCTAATCGCATGATGTACTACTTGGATGCTGTAGACAAAGATATCTCGTATGGTTATCGCCATCCACAGATGTCTATACCCTTTGTTGTTCACCCCGCAAACTTCATGTCTAATGGTCTTGTAATGTGGATGCCACGACGCGTGGAGTTTCTCTCTACGCCCGATACGCATGGCTACTCTATGCCCTGGACAAAGCAGCTCATAGCCCACGAATATCGCCATGCGGTGCAGTACAACAACCTCAATCGCGGTATTGTCAAGGGTCTTAGCTACGTCTTGGGTCAGCAGAGTTCGACCATAGGTCTGCTCTTCATGCCTTTGTGGATGATGGAGGGCGATGCCGTGATGACTGAGACCGAGATGTCTACCTTCGGTCGTGGTTTGCAACCCTCGTTCACGATGCCCTATCGTGCCTATGAGTCGGTGGCATTCGCCTATAGTAACTTCGATAAGTGGTTCAGCGGCTCGTACAAGGACTATATCCCCAACCACTACAATCTCGGCTATCTCCTCTCGCGCCACGGTTACAAGCAGTATGGCACGGTGATGGGTGATGACTTTGCGGAGCTTACATCGCGCCGCCCCTGGATGGTGGTGTCGAATACGTGGTGTCTGCGAAAGCTATACAATAGCTCCATGCCACAGCTCTTCTACGATACCTTCCTCACGCTCGAGGAGCATTGGCGATCGTTGGCAGATGTCGAAGAGACAACCGTGCCGATGAATGTCAAGGAGCCAACATCCTATACGACATACTCGCACCCTCAGCCCTTGGGTGATGGCCGCATACTCTTCTTGAAGGAGAATCTCGACAAGACCTCAGCCTTTGTTGTTGTTGATGAGGCAACGGGCGAGGAGGAGCGTATAGCATATACGGGTATTGTCTCTACGCGCCCAATCCTTAGCTCGGAGGGTCGTGTTTGGTGGACGGAGTATCGCCAGAGTGCACTATTTGGAGAGAAAGTAGCGTCGAAGTTGTGCTATATGGACCTAGACAATGGTCATCCCTTCACCATGCGTAAGCATCGCAATGTGCTCTATCCAACACCTACGTCGGGTTACGGCATTGCATGGGTGGAGTACACTCCCGATGGCAGATATAGCGTTGTGGTAAATGGTAGAGCGAACATAGCACGCCGCACGGAGCTCGCTTATGGCAGCGAGATCCACGGCATGGCGTGGGATAATGAGACCGAGGCGCTATATCTCATAATCACGGATGATGACGGCATGCACATCGCGAGCCTCACGGCAGAGGGTATCGCGCCCGTGACACGTGCAGCATATACCACACTTAGCGACCTTGTGGCGAAGGATGGTGTGCTCTACTATGGTTCAATCGCCTCGGGACGCGATGAGTTGCATATGTACGACCTTAGCAAGTGCGAGGAGTATCGCCTCTCGACATCGCGCTATGGCTCGTTCCAGCCTATGCCCCTGGATAGCGGTAGGGTGGTGGCTACGACATACGACAGACGCGGCTACCTCCCCGTGACGCAGTCGTTGAGCGATGCTGTAAAGGTGGAATATGCGCCCCATCCTCCAAAGATTTTGTTGCCCGAGACACGCCCATGGGGTGTTGTCAACCTCGACACGGTGCGCTTTGATAGTGCAACAGCCGATAGCGTGGTGACGCAGACGCCTCCTAAGCGCTTTAGTCGCTTTGCTCACGCATTTAACATACACAGCTGGGCGCCAGCATCATACGACCCATACGCCTTGGTCGAGGAGTCGCACATAGCCTTCAACCTCGGTGCTACGATCATGACGCAAAACATCCTCTCGACAGTCGAGGGCTTTGCTACGTGGGGCTGGAATAAGAGCGAGGGCTCGGTGTTTAAGGGTACGTTGCGCTATAATGGCCTTGGTGTAAATCTCTGGGTGAGCGGTACATATGGCGGTACTCAGCAGATATATAGGGTTGCGATATATAATCCCGAGAGTGGAAAGTTGGAGTATCCTGATGAGCCAGAGCTCGGCCGCTACTACTCGGTGAGCGCGGGTGCTACGCTCCCAATCCTCATACATCGTGGCTACCACACCAGTCAGTTTGCCGTCGGTGCATCGTGGAACTTCTCGAATGGCATGGTGGCGAATGTCGACAACCTCGAGATTGGAGGAGGCAAGGTGACAAATTTCCACACCATTGGCTATTCTCAGGGTGTTCACCTGCTCAATATCGGCGTCTCGTTCCAGGACTATGTGCGCCTCTCGCATCGTGACTTCTTGCCACCATGGGGCATTGTGCTCTCGGCAAACTCGGGTCTCAACCCCGCATCGACAAACTTCGGTCAGCTCTTTGTGTTGTATGGTAAACTCTACACGCCAGGCTTTGCGCCACACCACTCGTTGTCGTTGGCTGCGTCATACCAGACATCTGTTGGCGGTTTCCAGTCGGATATGGTGCTCTCGAGCCTCTCGCTCAAGTCATCGCGCCTTATCCCTCGCGGATACTCTTCGTACGACATCGCGAACAACAATTATGTGGCTACGTCGCTGAACTATCAGGCGCCCGTATGGTATCCCGATGGCGGTATTCGAGGCATTATCTACTTCAAGCGCTTGCGCCTGAATGCGGGTATGGATTATGCTTCGTTCCAGCAGCGTGTGATTAACACCTCGGATGGTACACTCACGGAGCGTCGCAAGCACATCGGCTCGTATGGCCTCGACCTCGGTGTCGACTTTAACCTCTTTGCAATGCCAAGCGCTGCAACAATTTCGGCAACGCTCTCGTTATATAGAACGGCGCAGTTTGCACCGTTTGAGGATGGTAAGTTCCACTTCTCATTCGGTCTAGGCTTGCCATTCTAATGTGTTGATAATAAATAAAACCAAACTATATGTCACAGAAGAAACAAAACACAAAACGTAGGCTCTCATTCAGACAGTGGATTATACTTGCGATGTGGCTTATCACATTGACAGGTATTGCTGCGGTGGCTTTGATCTTTGCATTGGCAAAGAATGAGAAGCTGGGCCCCATGCCCTCGTTTGATGAGTTGGAGAATCCCAAGACCAACCTCGCAACGCAGATTTACTCTGCTGACGGTGAGGTCATAGGTACCTACTTTATCGAAAACCGTACCTACCTTTCGTATGAGGATCTCTTCCCTGCAGATCGTGAGCGTTGGTTGGAGATTGATGGTCACAAGTTGCCACCCATCGTTGCCGCACTCTTGGCAACGGAGGATATCCGCTTCTTTGACCACTCTGGTATCGACTTCCAGGCTACGGCACGTGTAGGTATCAAGACAATCCTCATGGGTCAGAGGGATCAGGGTGGTGGTAGTACCATTACCCAGCAGCTTGCCAAGAACCTCTACAAGACGCGTGTCAAGAAGGAGGGTATGGAGGGTAGTGCCGGTACTATCGTGGCTAAGGTTCAGGAGTATGTCATCGCTACGCAGCTAGAGCACAACTATACCAAGGAGGAGATTGTTGCTATGTACCTCAATACCGTGGAGTTCTCGAACTCTAACTTCGGTATCAAGTCGGCAGCGAATAACTTCTTTGGCAAGGAGCCTTGCGACCTCTCTATCGAGGAGGCTGCGGTGATTGCAGGACAGGTAAAGGCGCCTGGTACGTATGCCCCCATCAAGTATGGCGAGCCCAATCCTAAGGCTCAGGAGCGCCGTAACACCGTGCTCGACCGCTTGGCTACGGCAGGTGCTATCTCTAAGGAGGAGGCCAAGGAGTTGAAGATGTTGCCGGTCGACTTGTCGAACTACCGTCGTGCGGGCGATGCCCACAATGAGGGCTCGGCAACCTACTTCCGCGAGATGGTACGTCGTGCAATGACAGCTAAGGAGCCTTTGCGCAAGAACTTCTACACGGAGTGGGACTATGAGCAGGCTCTCAAGGAGTATAACGAGAACCCCATCATGGGTTGGTGCTACAAGAATCGTAAGGCTAATGGCGATACGTACGATATCTATCGCGATGGTCTCAAGATCTACACTACGGTAGATGCTCAGATGCAGAAGTATGCCGAGAAGGCACTTACCGAGCAGATGGCAGAGCTTGTGCAGCCCCGCATGGAGAGTCAGATTCGTAGCCGTGGCGGCTCACTCTTCCCCGACTTGACCAAGGCCGAGTCAGATAAGAAGATTGATAAGGCAATGCAACAGACGGACCGTTGGCGTAGCATGAAGCAGGCGGGTGTTGGCGAGAGTGAGATTATCGCAGCCTTCAATACCCCCGCGAAGATGCGTGTCTTCACCTATAAGGGTGTGCGCGACACGGTGCTCACGCCTCGTGACTCGCTTATCCACTACAAGAAGACTATGCGTGGTGCAATTGTGGCTATCGATCCCTCTACGGGCTATGTGCGTGCATATGTTGGTGGTCCCGACTACCGCTACTTCAAGTATGATGCAGCATCGCAGGGTAAGCGTCAGGTGGGCTCAACATCTAAGCCCTTCATCTATACGTTTGCTATCGACCACCTCGGTCTTACGCCTTGTACCCCCGTTCCCAACCTCCCAGTATCTATCGAGACACCCTCGGGTATCTGGTCACCCAAGGAGGCGGGTAACGTTGAGTATACGGGTGAGTACCCATTGTATTGGGGCTTGGCAAATAGCCGTAACAACTACTCGGCATGGATTATGAAGCATGCTAAGCGCCCCGAGGCTGTGGCAGACTTCATCCACGAGATTGGTGTTAAGAGCTATATCGACCCCGTGGTGTCGTTGTGCATTGGCTCATACGATAGTAATCCCTACGAGATGGCTTCGGCATATTGTACATTCGCAAACGAGGGTGTGCGCGTTGACCCCATCTTTGTGACACGTATCGAGGATAGCCAGGGTAATGTCTTGGCGACATTCACGCCCAAGACAAACGACGTATTGTCGAAGCGTGTGGCATATACCATGATTACGATGATGCAGCGTGTAGTTACGCAGGGCACGGCGCGTCGTATGATCTACGAGTTCGGTTTCAACGACGTAGAGATGGCGGCAAAGACTGGTACTACGAACGACAATGTCGACGCATGGTTTATGTGTGCTGTGCCTAACCTCGTAATGGGCGTATGGGTAGGTGGCGAGGAGCCAAGTGTCCACTTCACAAGTAGTGCCGATGGCTCGCGTATGGCATTGCCCGTGGCGGGTAAGTTCCTCACTAAGGTCTATAACGATGGTACACTCGGCGTGCTCCGCTCGGATCGCTTTACACGCCCCGCAGAGCTCCCCGACTACAACTGCGACGGCACGACAGCAGAGAGCGAGGAGAGTGCTGCGGAGGGTGATGCCACATCATCGGGTGGTGATGATGAGTTCTTCGACTAGTTAGGCTCGGAGACCGAAAAAAGAATATATAATAGTTTAGTATAATTTTGCTTAAAAGATAAGATTATGAAGATTGCAATTGTTGGAGTAAGTGGCGCTGTGGGACAGGAGTTTCTCAAGATCTTGGAGAATCACCCCATGCCAATCGATGAGTTGCGACTCTTCGGCTCGAAGCGTAGTGCAGGTAGCAGCTATCGCTTCCGTGGCGAGGATATCGTAGTGCGTGAGTTGCAGCATAACGACGATTTCAAGGATATTGATGTGGCGCTCTGCTCGGCAGGTGCCTCTACATCGAAGGAGTATGCCGATACTATCACTAAGTACGGCGCATTTATGATCGATAACTCGAGCGCCTTCCGCATGGATGATGATGTGCCCTTGGTTGTGCCCGAGGTAAATGGTGAGGATGCCTTCAACGCACCACGCCATATCATCGCCAACCCCAACTGCACAACAATCCAGATGGTCGTAGCATTGGGTGTTATCGAGAAGCTCTCGCACATCCGCCGTGTACACGTGGCGACATATCAGTCGGCAAGTGGCGCTGGTGCTACAGCTATGCAGGAGTTCGAGGAGCAGCAGCGTGCCGTTGTTGAAGGTGCAGAGCCTAAGGTCGAGAAGTTCGCATACCAGCTCGCATGTAACCTCATCCCACATATCGACGTGTTCCAGGATAACGACTACACAAAGGAGGAGATGAAGATGTATCACGAGACGCGCAAAATCATGCACTCGGATATCCATACCTCTGCTACATGTGTGCGTGTTCCCGTTATGCGCGCTCACTCTGAGGCCGTGTGGGTGGAGACAGATGATGTACTCTCTATCGAGGCCGTACGCGAGGCATTCGCCCAGGCTAAGGGTGTTGTGCTCGTTGATGAGCCCGCCCAGAAGCGCTATCCTATGCCGCTCTTCGCTGAGGGCAGCGACCCCGTATATGTAGGTCGCATCCGCAAGGATATCGCAAACGAGAAGGGTATCACCTTCTGGTGCGTAGCCGATCAGATTCGCAAGGGTGCGGCACTCAACGCTGTTCAGATTCTTGAACTTCTTGTTGAGAATAAATAAGGATGTGGTTATTTCGGCAGCCGTGGATAAAAAATATTTTTAATAAGGGGTTGCAATTGACTATATTTTTGCGTATCTTTGTCACGTTAAAGACGTAAATAACGAAATTTTGCGGATTTAGCGAAATATAAAAAGAATATATAATTAAAATAATTTATAATCTAAAAACTACACTACTATGGAAATCCCATTTGCAGAAGCGTATCGAATTAAGATGGTAGAGCCTTTGAAGAAGAGCACTCGCGCAGAGCGTGAGGAGTGGCTCAAGGCTGCACACTACAACCTCTTCGGCCTCAAGTCAGAGCAGGTTTACATCGACTGTTTGACTGACTCAGGTACAGGTGCTATGAGCGACCGTCAGTGGGCTGCTATGATGACTGGTGACGAGGCATATGCTGGTTCAAAGTCATTCTTCCAGCTTAAGGATACTATCGGCGCTATCACAGGCTTCGAGTACGTTATCCCTACTCACCAGGGTCGTGCTGCTGAGAACGTATTGTTCTCTCACCTCGTAAAGGCTGGTGACATCATCCCAGGTAACTCACACTTCGACACTACTAAGGGTCACATCGAGTTCCGTAAGGCTACAGCTTTGGACTGCACAATCGACGCAGCTAAGGATACTCAGCTCGAGATTCCTTTCAAGGGCGAGGTAGACTGCGCTAAGTTGGAGAAGGCTTTGGCTGAGAACGCTGAGAAGATTCCTTTCATCATCGTAACTGTAACAAACAACACAGCAGGTGGTCAGCCTGTATCAATGAAGAACCTTCGCGACGTACGTGCTATCGCTGACAAGTATGGCAAGCGTGTTGTATTCGACTCAGCTCGTTTCGTTGAGAACGCATACTTCATCAAGACTCGTGAGGAGGGCTACGCAGATAAGACTATCAAGGAGATCTGCAAGGAGATGTTCTCTTACGCTGACGGTATGACAATGTCATCAAAGAAGGACGGTCTCGTAAATATGGGTGGTTTCATCGCTACACGTCACAAGGACTGGTACGAGGGTGCTAAGCGTTTCTGTATCCCCTTCGAGGGCTTCTTGACATACGGTGGTATGAACGGCCGTGATATGGCTGCTTTGGCTGTAGGTCTCGACGAGAACACTGAGCTCGACACTATCGAGACTCGTATCAAGCAGGTTCAGTACCTCGCTGCTAAGCTCGACGAGTATGGCATTCCTTACCAGCGTCCTGTAGGTGGTCATGCTATCTTCGTAGATGCAGACCGCGTTCTCGATCAGATCCCTAAGGAGG
>JAFZGE010000163.1 GCA_017555545.1 Alistipes sp. | reverse complement strand
AGGTTGTACTCATCCAAGCCCTGGATAAAGTCGATATCACACTTGCCCTCTACGAGGTTCTTCCAGGTCTCATCTACGTGGTTGCCCACGGGGGTAATTGCACCGATACCAGTGATAACTACTCTCTGTTCCATTTTTTAATTCTCTATTTAGTGATGCCTCGCGGCACCCAAATTAACTAATTACTTCGCCCACTCAATAATACATGCACCAGTTGTGAAGCCTGCACCGAACGCACTGAATACCAACTTATCACCCTTCTGCAACTTACCTGCGCGGTTGAGCTCGTCGAGCAATGCGGGGAGTGCCGCGGATGAGATGTTACCGTAGCGCTCCACGTTGTGGGGCATCTTCTCCTCATCTACCTTGAGGAAGCCACGGATAGACTCGATGATACGGTGGTTTGCCTGGTGCAAAACATAGTACTTGATGTCGTTAACATCGAGACCTGTCTGCGCGAGGAGCTTACGAATGTCACGACATGAGTTTGTCACAGCGTGCTTGAACACCTCGCGACCACGCATCACAAGAGGCTCATAGTTCTCCTCCTTATCGATGTAGGGCGTGGGCTCCAACTTACGCTGGTAGTAGAGCACATCGGTGAGTGATGATGTAGTGAGGCGGATAGCCTTGAGCTCATCACCCTCGGTTACAACTGCTGCACCTGCGCCATCGCCAAAGAGCACACATGTGCTTCGGTTCTGCCAGCTCACCATGCGTGAAGGCTCTTCAGCACATACGATAAGGATGTTCTTAGCCTTGTTGCACTGGATCTTGTCCTCGGCCATATCCATTGCAAATATGAAGCCTGCACAAGCAGCGTTGATATCTACGGTAGGACATGTTGCACCGATCTTGCCCTGGATGATACAGCTCAATGCGGGTGTAACATATTCGTTGACTACGTTCGAACAGATAATGAAATCAATGTCGGCAGCTGTAAGGCCTGCATCCTCAAGCGCCTTGTTTGCGGCGATGACAGCGAGGTCCTCCAACTTCTCCGACGAAATTACGCATCGCTCTTTGATACCTGTGCGCTCTGTGATCCACTCATCAGTAGTGTCGAGAAACTTCTCAAGCATCTCGTTTGTCACCGCACACTTGGGATGCGCCGATCCTGTTCCAATAATTTTCATCAGAAGTATTGTGTTAGTTTAACATTTGCTTCGCTTTTATATCCTCTCACATAGTTCTTTTCGCGCACTATTTTGTGCACAGCCGCGCTCTTTCTCGCGCGCATTCTCTTACTATGTCGAGCAAAACGACGCCGCAAAGATAGATGGCGCATTCGTATGCGCACGCGAATTGTGGTGAAAAGTGTTATTTTGTGGCAAATTTGTATTATATGTGGCGAATATTTTGTTAATACGTGTTTTTTTGATACTTTTGTAGCCAAAAGTTGTGAGTATGACAAGAAACGAAATACCAAAATTCCTATTTTCGAGTCGATACATCGCCGTTACGATTGCTTCGATAGTGATCTTCTCGGCAGTATTCCTTATCACATATCAACCATTCTCGCTTGCCATTTGGTTTAGTTCAACCAACATGGTGAGCATGCTCTTTACACTGCTCTTCTACGTTGCAGCAATCGTAATCCTCATCCTTAGTCGACTAACGATGTACCGACTACAGGATAGATATGACTTCACGCACGCACAGTATGTCTGCTGGCTTGCAGGCGAGGTTGTAGCAATCACGCTGCTCTACACCTTTGTAACATATCGCTACTTCGCAAGTTCGGGACTAACGATTGTAGACATCGGTACACGCGCGCTGTTTTGCGTTACGACAATCCTTGCTATACCCAACATCATGGTATCGTTCTATGCGGGCTATCGAGCCAAGTGCGAGGAACTTGACGCAGCGCAATATGAGCTTAAGCGCCTCGGCGAGGAGTACAATCGCCTTTTGAACGAGAACGAGGTGGAGCGTCGTGTCTCGGAGATGATACCCAAGAGCGAGCCGCAGGCCAAGAGTCACCGCATGGTGCGCTTCTACGATAATGGTGGCACTCTGCGACTTACGATCGACATCAACGCTCTATACTACCTCGAGTCGGAGGACAACTATATCAACGTTCACTACAAACACAACGACAAGATTCTCTCATATCTCTTGCGTTGTAAGACAAGCACCGTTGAGAAGAGCCTCGAGGGCAGCACAATGGTTCGTTGCCACCGCTCCTACATCGTGAACACCGAGAAGATACGCTTTATGGGCGAGGAGCACCGCATGCACTTCGTTACGCTCGATGATGAAAGCATCAAGCGCATACCCGTCTCTAAGAGCTACTACCCCAACCTGCTCGCCTCGCTTAATACCATAGGTCTTATTAATAAGGTCACCGAGCCAGAGGCAGTAGCCGAGGAGAGTATAAAGGCGTAGTTAGCACTATTATAGACAATTATATAAAACTTTTAGGCGCAAAATTGCGTATATCTCAATTGTTTGAGTAACTTTGCGCAGATATATATAGATATAATAAGGTATTAAGAGCATGAAACGATTCATATCGACCATAATGTTGTTGGTGCTTCTTGCCGTTGTTAGCGGTGGTTGCTCAAGGGATAACGACTTTATCCTTCCAGACAATGGCACCACACAGCCCGACAATGGCAATGAGGAGGGCGGTGACAATGAGGATGATGGCAAGGATGACGAGGAAAACGAGCAGCCTCCCCTTAACAATGTTTACCCCGACACATCGTGGGCTGCGGGCGAGTTGGACTGGGTATTCGATATGAATGTCCTGCCCGAGATTCACATTGAGGTTACGCAGGATGAGTGGAACAACCTCCTCCAGGAGTATGACCGCGATAGCAATACGGCAGCATATATCCATTGCGACGTAAACTACAAATCCAAGGGCGAGGAGTACGATTTCGAGGATGCCGGTCTGCGCCTCCGTGGCAACACATCGCGCCGTCGACCCGAGGGTAATGGTGGCGAGATGCACCAGACAAACAACACCGATTGGCACCATTGCCACTTTATGATCAACCTTCGCAAGTATCAGAAGGATGATGCCCACGAGCTGCACAACGTGCGTAAATTGCACCTCAAGTGGCATAAGGATGACCGCGCCTACTGCCGAGAGATCTACTGCTACGATCTCTTCCGCCGCTTCGGCATCTGGACAGCACCATATAGCTCCTACTGTCGCCTTTGGATTCATGTCGAGGGCGACTCTGAGCCAGCGTACTATGGTGTATATGAGCAGATTGAGGCAATCGATGACAAGTATGTAAAGAAGCGTAAGGATCTCTTTGGCGACCACAAACACAACCTCTGGAAATGTACATGGGGCGCAGATCTCAACTACAATAACATTCGCAACGCCGACATATACTTCGATGATGATTCGAACGCAAACCACACCTACGAGCTTAAGACCAACACCGAGAACTTCAACACCGCCAAGGAGCAGCTTATAGAGTTCTCGAAGAATGTCACACAGCGCCAGGGCCAGGACTTCCACGACTGGATTGCCTCGGTGTGCGACGTGCGCCTATTGTTGCGCACCTACGCCGTGAATGTGGTTGTAGGCATGTGGGATGACTACTGGAACAACACAAACAACTACTACATATACTTCAACTCATCGGATAAGAACAACTACAAATTCTTCTTTATCCCCTACGACTACGATAACACCCTTGGTACGTCGCACAACTGCGGCGTGCAGAGCGACTCGGGTCGTCAGGATCCGCTAAACTGGGGCGATACCGACAGGGCGCCTCTTATCGGCAAGATTTTGAGTTATGATGACTATCGCAAGATATATGTCGAGGCGCTAAACGAGCTTATCAATCCCGCTAACGACCTCTTCTATTACGAGCACTCAATCTCGCGCATCAACGGCTGGCACTCTATGATTCGCAACTATGTTGAGAACGACACAGGCGAGGACTGCGAGATTAAGGATCGCCCTGCGGGTTGGGGTAACATCTACGAGTACCGTATCCTCGATGCAGGCTCTTCGATGAACTTCTTCAAGGTCAAAGCCTCATCCATCCCATCAAAATAGAACTAACTTAGGCAATCTAACCTACCAATAGAATAAATATATGAAAAACCTTATACTTTCTCTCGTAGCTATTGTTGCATTAGCAATACCCGCTAAGGCCTCAATGCCTGCCGATGGTTATGGCACAGAGCTTCGTAACCGCGATGAAGTTAGCTCAACAATTAAACCTCAATATGAGATTAATGTAGGATATATTAGTGGTGGCAAGATCAACCGAAAGGTTTTTGGAGCAATCGACACCAACTTCTCACGCCCCTATATCGATGCTATCGTTAGCGCACGCCTTAGCAACTACCTATCGTTGGGTGTAGGCGTGGGATTAGAATATGCATATGAGGAGTGTAAACTTACAAACCTTACAACCGACGCCTTTCCTGAAACATGGAACGCACTATGTATCCCCATCTTCGCTAACGTCAAGGCACACTACCCCGTTTCGGAGCTTGTTGCCCCATATATCTCTGTGAGCTTAGGCGGAAATGTGATAGCAATCTCAAACTTCACACGCCACGGTTACGGTAAGGTTAAGGGGGGTGTAATGATGAAGTTTGGCGCAGGTATTTCGGTATCGAAGCTCCACCTCGGCTTGGGCTTCACCACACAGGGCATCGAGTGGCTATCACCTCAAGGTGTCACGAACTTCAAGGGTGGTAGCAACGCCTTCTATATCGAGGCGGGTGTTATGTTCTAAACACACTAACGCTATAAAAAATAAGTGGTTATCCAACGCGGATAACCACTTATTTTTTTCTATTTCAACACGATATCAAGTATCGCATTTGCCGTTAGCTCAGGCTCTTCGTAGAAGCCCATATGTCCCGAGTGCTCGAGCCACAAGACCTCAGCACCTGTGTCTGCAGCAATCAGCTCCTCTGCCACCTCAACAGGGATATAGTAGTCGTGGCGACCAAAGATAAAGAGGTGTCTGATGTCACTATCGCGCAACTGCTCACCGCGACTATGGCGCTCGATCATGCCAGCGAGGATTGCAATAACGCCCTCATCCTCGGTCAATAGGATAAGCTCACCGATATCCTCAATATAGTCCTTCAGGCGCTTAGCGTTCTCTGGAGCAAAACCTGCGTGTGGCACAAGACGCGCAAGTGTATTCTTCTTACCCGCCTTTATAAGCTCTATTTCGCGGCGACGGCGGTCGCACTTCTCCTCGCTATCTGCCGATGTTGTCGAGTGCAACAACGTGATACTCTCGATGTTATCCCTGTATTTATCGAGCATTGCCAAGGCTACATAGCCACCCATCGAGTGACCCACAACCGAGTAGCGCTCGATGCCGAGAGCCGCCATTGTGTTTGCCACGCAGTCGGCCAGGAACTCCATGGTGTGCACCTCGCCCACGATAGTCGAGATACCATGACCAGGCAGGTCGACCGTAACGACGCGCACCTTATCCTTTAGCAGGTCAACGAACTCATCCCACACAATCATCGACTCAAGATAACCATGTAGAAGCACCACGCAGCGCTCACCGCGCTCGGTGTCAGCAACGTGCATAGGGGTATCCCCCGCCATAATAAATTTCTCAGTCATAGAGCTATCGGAAGTTTGTTTATGTCCAAAACAATAGTACAATATTACGAAAAAATGGCGAGAATAGCAAGTACTGGCGACAAAAAATATTATTTCTGCCTTTAGAATTTTGAATGCCCCAAAATTATTCGTATCTTTGACCGAATGTATAGTTCAAAAAAGCAGGTATGACAAACTTCGAGATAATTAAGTGTCACGGCTCGGGTAACGACTTTATTATGGTCGACACCACACGCCTCGACGATGCCAATGCCATCGACTGGTCGGCATTTGCACGCATAGCGTGCGACCGCACAAATGGCATCGGCAGCGATGGCGTATTGCTTGTCGTGCGCAACGATGCGGGCATCTACGGCATGGATATGCTCAACCCCGACGGCACACACGCCGAGATGTGTGGCAATGGCATACGCTGCGTGGCACGCCTTGCCGAGGAGCGTGGCTATCTCGATAGTGGCACACTTACCTCTGGTGGTCGCACCTTTCCCGCGCGACGCGCAGAGTCCGTAGCCGAGGGCATCGAGACCTTCTCTGTCGACATCCCCATCGCCACATGGAGCCCCAGTTTCGCCTTCTTCAACCCTGAGGAGCGCTTTGTGGGCAAGGTGATCGAAAATCTCAATGGCGAGTTACGATTTACGGCACTCAATTTGGGCAATCCCCACATTGTGGCAGCCGTAGAGGATATCAACATGGCGCTCCTTGAAGAGCTTGGCGAGCGCGTCAAGGTGCTTAAAAATGAGTTCCCACATGGCGTAAATGTCTCGCTATACAAGGTTTTGTCGCCCACGAGCATCTTTGTTGCTACATACGAGCGTGGCGCAGGCATCACACTGTCGTGTGGCACTGCCATGACCGCATCATCTACCGCCGCTGCGCTGCTCGGTTATGTCAAGCAGGGTGAGCGCATCGAGGTCTTTAATCGCGGTGGCAAGGTGGCGTGCAGAACGGCTATCGAGGGCGAGAGCATCATCACTACGCTCGAGGGCAATGCCACATTCGAGTGGGTGGGCGAGGCACGCTTCGACGGCGAGAACTTCGCTTACGAACGCCTTAACACGAGTGGCGAGGCAGATACCTGGAACAAGTTCGTTGAGAGCCTAAATAGATAGGACTAATGTATAGGAGGATACTCACATATCTGTCATGTATGCTGATGACGCTTGTCGTTGTCGGCTGCAACGTGACGCGCAACCTTCCCGCGGGTGAGTATCTTGTTTCGAAGGTTAAGTTCGATGAGGACAAGACCACACCGCGCGACCAGCGCATCACAGTAGATAAGGATGGCATCGACGTCTACGTTCGTCAGTCGCCCAACAAGCGCTTCCTTGGCATCGACTTCTACGTCTGGGTCTACGAGCATGCCGACCCCGAGAAGGATAACTGGTGGAATAACTTCAAGCGTAAGATTGGTGAGGAGCCCGTATTGCTCGACATGGAGCTCACAGAGAAGTCTATCACCAACCTCGAGACCTACATGCGCACCAAGGGCTATTTCCACTCCGACGTGACATACGACATCGACACCACACGCCGTGCACGCCGCGCCGAGATCACCTATAAAATACGCCAGGGCGAGCCCACGCGCATCAATAGCCTCAGATATAGCTTCCGCGACAGCTCCTTGCGCAACATCATTCTTGCCGACAGCAACGGTTGCCTCATCATGCGTGGCGATGAGCTCGATATCACGCTGCTCGATGCTGAGCGAGAGCGCATTGCCGAGTACCTGAACAACCGTGGCTACTTCGACTTCACGGTAAACAACATATCTTACGAGGTCGACACCCTCAGCCACCCCTACACCGCAGATGTGCGACTCATCGTGCGTCCTACGCTTGCGGGATATAACGAGCGTGGCGAGCCCCTGTGGGAGGATAACGCTATCTACCGCCTCCGCAACATCAATGTCTACCCCACGTACGACCCCATGTTGCGCTCTACAACGGGCTTTAGCGCTACGGCAGAGATCGACACAACCTACAGCAGCGGTCTTAACATCATCCGCGACCTTAGCATCAAGCCTCAGTTGCGCAACTCCGTATTGCGCCACACAATACCCCTATACCCCAACTACATCTACGATGCCGAGCAGGTGACACACACCTATAAGGAACTTATGGCGTTGGGCTTCTTCCGCACCGCGAAGATCGACTTCACACGCGTCGAGGGCGATGAGTCGTATGTCACCTTCCTCAATGTCGAGGACAATGGCAACACCGAGCTTCTTAACACCCGCGAGCGCTTCCTCGATTGCAACATCTACGGCACACCCGCGCTCAAGCAGAGCATGAAGGTAGAGGTTGAGGCCTCTACTACATCTACGTTCTATGGTCTTAGTGCAACGCTCGGATATAGCAACCGCAACGTCTTTAGAGGCGCCGAGATCTTCGATATCTCGGCACGCTTCGGCTTCGAGTACATGTATGCACGCGACGTTAAGAAGCGCGCAGCAAATGAGATTGGCATCACCGCAGGTCTCTCCTTCCCACGCTTCCTGACACCCTTCTACATGAAGATGGGCATGAACGTATCGCAGCCCCGCACACGCCTCGAGCTTGCGTTCGACTATCAGGATCGCCCCTACTATCGCCGTAACATCTTCACCACACGCTGGGCATATAGCTGGATGCAGGGCGAGCGCTCATCGTTCATCTTGCGCCCCATCGACATCAACTGGATTGATGTTAAGAGCGTCGATGAGAGCTTCCTCGCCGACATCGACAACCGCTACTTGCGCACCTCATTCGAGTCGCAGCTAACAGCGGGATTATCAGCATCATATACCTACAACACACAGCGCTCCGATATGGATATCAACTCCACCTTCGTGCGCGCCAACCTTGAGACTGCGGGCAACCTTATCCAGGGTCTTGAGAGCCTCTTCTCGCACCACGCACCAGGCAAGGACTACTACGAGATCTTCGGCATTCGCTACTCGCAGTACGTGCGCGCGGAGCTTAGCGCAAGTCAGCGCATCTCGCTTGGCCACAAGATGGCACTCGCGGGACGCCTCTATGGTGGTGTGGGTGTAACCTATGGCAACTCACATGGTCGCTCAATACCCTTCGACCGCATGTTCTATTGCGGAGGTGCCAACTCTATGCGTGGCTGGGTTCCCCGAACCCTCGGTCCAGGCAACAGACTCGAGATTAACGACACGACATACCCTGCACAGGTGGGTGACGTGCGCCTTGAGGCTAATGCCGAGTTCCGCTTCCCCGTGTGGTGGATCTTCCAGGGCGCGGTCTTCCTCGACCTGGGTAACGTATGGTATTTGCGCGACACGGAGGATAGCAACCCCGAGGAGGTATTCCACTTCGATAGCTTCTACAAGCAGCTGGGCTTCAACACGGGTCTCGGATTACGCATCGACGCTACGTTCGTGATTCTGCGCTTCGACCTCGGCTTGCAGTTGCACAACCCTGGCCGCCCCGAGGGTGAGCGATGGATACATGACTTCAAATGGAAGAACATGGCGCTTAACTTTGGCGTCGGTTACCCATTTTAGTTGACTATTACCAAACCTAATATAATTATGAAGAGGAAGAGTGTAGACTTTCCTATTGACCTTGTCTATACATGGGTGGATGGCAATGATCCCGCATGGCGGGAGAAACGCCTCAAGTATATGCCCGCTATAACCACAGAGCGAGCACCCAACCACCTTTGCGATGCACGATGGGCAGAGAATAACGAGCTGGCATACTCGCTACGCTCGGTGGAGATGTACGCACCATGGGTAAACCGAATCTTTATTGTTACCGACGGCCAGACACCCTCGTGGCTCAACACCAATCACCCCAAGATTAAGATTGTTGACCACAGCGAGATACTCCCCGCCGACGCACTTCCAGTCTTCTCATCGCTTGCCATCGAGAGCTGTATTTACCGCATACCAGGCCTCGAGGAGCACTTCATCTACGGCAACGACGACACCTTCTTTGGCGCTCCCACCACGCCTGAACACTTCTTCAATGCCGACGGCATGCCTATCATCCGTATGCGTGGTGCGCGCTTCAACCGCAAGTATGCACGCGATAAGGGCGGCAACTACTACAAGACGGTCTACCGCATGCAGAACCTCGTTCAGGAGCGTTGGGGCAAGCTCATCTGCCACGAGCCACACCACAACTTCGATGCATACTGCAAGAGCCACTTCGAGAAGGCCATTGCCAGCATGCCCGAAGAGTGGGATACAACGACATATAACCGCTTCAGAACCAACGATGATATGCAGCGCTGCTACGTGAGCTACTACTCCGTAGCTGCCGAGGGCGCAAAGCTCCGCAAGGTGCATAGATATAACCGCATCAACAACCCCGTGAGCCTCGCAAAAGCGATCTTTACGGGCCAGTTTGCTGCCGACTCACGCTGGCTGAAGCTGCACGTCAACGACTACTACAAGGAGTTCAGAAAGTATAGTCCGCTGATGTTTTGCATGAACGATAGCTCGAGCACGACGGATGATCAGCGCCGCCGAATGATTGAGTTCCTCGAGTATAAATTCCCCGATAAGAGCAGCTTTGAGTTGTAGTTTTTTGAGGGTTTAATATCAGATGTAGGGTTGTCCAAAATGGGTTGGGCAGCCCTACTTTTTTGTCCGATTTCAATATGGTAAAATTGACCAATTTTAGCAATTAACACCCAATGGCAAAGTGTTGAAATTTGCGCAATATTTCACATCATTCGACGCTATAGCACCCCAAACCCACCAGCGCGCAGCATCACAAAACCTCTTTTTCTTATCACTAACACTCAATAAACTAAAACATTAAGGCGATTACTCGCACTTTTAATCTCCGCCAGACAACCTCACAATCCATTGACCTTCAACGCGTTAGCGCACGCGCATGCAAACACACGCGTTGGAGTGTCCGAAATATTCGCCAAACGAGTGTATTATTTGAACTTTTTATGCTATATTTGCGTGATATATTTAGCTCATAAGTGGCACATTTTTCCACACGAGCTTCAGGAGTAATTTTTAGATGCATTGATAACATATCAAGCAATGGCAACAATTAGCAATAGACTATCGATAGAGCAAGTTAGAGCAATCGTTGAGCACAACGACCGCGTAGAGATCGACAGCGCTACACGCGACAACATTGTCGAGTGTTTCCACTTCCTGGAGGCATTCTCAAAGGACAAGGTCATCTACGGCATCAACACGGGCTTTGGCCCCATGGC
The DNA here is from genome assembly GCA_017555545.1 of Alistipes sp. Taxonomy (GTDB): domain Bacteria; phylum Bacteroidota; class Bacteroidia; order Bacteroidales; family Rikenellaceae; genus Alistipes. The sequence goes on along the minus strand of JAFZGE010000163.1, from coordinate 14,531 downwards.
GCAGTGGCGCATCGACGATGAGCACCTCAACGAGCTTCAGTATAACATCATCCGCAGCCACTCTACAGGCGCTGGCGACCCCCTCCCCACAATCTGTGTTCGTGCCGCAATGTTGGCACGTCTGATGACCTTCATGCAGGCTCACTCGGGCGTGAACATTGCAACCTGCGAGCTCTTGGTGGAGTTCCTCAACCGTGGCATCTACCCCGTCATACCACAGCATGGTAGCGTGGGCGCTAGTGGCGACCTCGTGCAGTTGGCACACATCGCCTTGGCACTTATCGGTGAGGGCGAGGTATTCTACAATGGCGAGCGCCGCGACACTGCAGGGGTTATGCAGGAGTTGGGCATCGAGCCTTTGAAGATGTTCGTTCGCGAGGGCTTGGCCGTGACAAACGGCACAGCGGTGATGACAGGTATCGGCTTCGTTAATCTCTTCAACGCAAAGCGTCTCTTGGAGTGGTCTACCAAGGCTTCAGTATTGATGAACGAGATCGCCTCTTCGTACGATGACTTCATGTCGGAGACACTCAATGGGCTCAAGCTCCACAAGGGTCAGAACGCCATTGCCGAGACCATGCGCGAGATGGCCAAGGGCAGCAAGATGCTCCTCAATCGCGAGGCAGAGCTATATCGCCGCAGCGAGGAGAGCACCTTCGAGCACAAGGTACAGCCCTACTACTCACTCCGCTGCATTCCCCAGATTTTGGGTCCTGTGTGGGATGCTGTCTCGAGCGCCGAGAGCCTTCTTCTCAACGAGATCAACTCTGCGGACGACAACCCCATTGTAGACCCCAAGAACAAGACCGTTATCCATGGCGGCAACTTCCACGGCGACTATGTATCGTACGAGATGGACAAGCTAAAGATTGCCATCACCAAGCTCACGATGCTCACCGAGCGCCAGATGAACTACCTACTCCATGACCGCATCAACGGCATCTTGCCCCCATTCGTAAACCTTGGCGTACTCGGTTTGAACTATGGCATGCAGGCCTCCGCCTTCACCGCAACCAGCACAACTGCGGAGTGCCAGACGCTTTCAAACCCCATGTACGTTCACTCTATACCCAACAACAACGATAACCAGGACATCGTCTCTATGGGCACCAACTCGGCGCTCTTGTGCCAGCGTGTGATAGAGAACAGCTACCAGGTTATGGCAATCCACATGATTACCCTTGTTCAGGCTGTCGACTGCCTCAAGATTGCCGACAAGCTCGCGCCCGCAACACGTAGCCTCTACGACGCCATACGCGCCATCGTGCCTACGTTCGTTGTCGACACGCCCAAGTACAAGGAGATTGCTGCGGTTATAGAGTTCCTCAAGCGATAAAATGTTTTCAGATATGAACGAAGTAAACACCAACACCCCTGCACGCTACGCCCTTGTTACGGGTGCTAGCCGAGGCATTGGACGCGCCATCGCCCTAAAGCTTGCATCGCAGGGCTTTGTCGTAATCATCAACTACGCGTCGAACGTAGATGCAGCACAGAAGACTCTCGATGACATCACCGCAAATGGTGGCAAGGCGGAGTTGCTCCCCTTCGATGTCAGCAACTGCGAGGCTGTTGCCACAGCCCTCGCCGAGTGGAAGGCCAACCACCCCAGCGACTACATCTCTGTTGTTGTCAATAATGCGGGCATCCGCAAGGACAACCTCATGATGTGGATGCCTACAGAGGAGTGGCGCAGTGTGCTCTCTACATCTCTCGACGGCTTCTATAACGTCACACAGCCCCTCGTAAAGGATATGCTTGTGAAGAAGTGGGGTCGCATCGTTAACGTAGCATCGCTCTCTGGCATCAAGGGCATGCCTGGTCAGGTGAACTACTCTGCAGCTAAGGGTGGCCTCATCGCGGCAACTAAGGCCTTGGCACAAGAGGTTGCGAAGAAGCGCGTGACGGTGAATGCCGTAGCTCCAGGTTTCATCAAGAGCGACATGACATCTGATTTGAACGAGGCGGAGCTCAAGAAGCTCGTACCTGCGGGTCGCTTTGGCGAGCCCGAGGAGGTTGCCGACTTGGTTGCCTTCCTGGTATCGGATGCTGCAGCATACATCACTGGCGAAGTAATTTCTATTAACGGAGGAATCTACACTTGATATGTCAAACAGAGTTGTAATCACAGGAATGGGCATCTATTCCTGCATCGGAAAGAACAAAGAGGAGGTACTTAAGTCGCTCTTCGAGGGCAAGTCGGGCATCGGCATTGTTCCCGAGCGTAAGGAGATGGGCTACCAGTCAGCCCTCAGTGGCATCTTGGAGAAACCCAACCTTAAGGGTGCTCTCGACCGCAGACAGCGTCTATGCCTCTCGGAGCATGGTCAGTATGCCTACGTAGCAACTGTCGAGGCTTTGGCACAGGCAGGCATCGACAAGGAGTACCTGCTCAGCAACGAGGTGGGCATTCTCTATGGCAACGATAGTAGCGCCGAGGCTGTAATCGCTGGTACGGACATCATCCGCGAGAAGAAGAACACCGCATTGGTAGGCTCTGGCAACATCTTCCAGAGCATGAACTCTACCATCACGATGAACCTCTCTACCATCTTCAACCTTCGTGGTATCAACTTCACCATTTCGGGTGCTTGCGCTAGTGGCTCTCACGCCATCGGCATGGGCTATATGCTCATCAAGCAGGGCTTGCAGGAGTGTGTAATCTGTGGTGGTGCCGAGGAGGTGAATAAGTACTCTATGGGCAACTTCGACGCCCTCAGCGCCTTCTCATCACGCGAGGATGAGCCCACAAAGGCTTCGCGCCCCTTCGACAAGAACCGCGACGGCCTCGTACCTAGTGGTGGCGCTGCGAGCCTCATTCTCGAGAGCTACGAGTCGGCTGTTAAGCGTGGTGCAACAATCCTCGCAGAGGTCGTAGGCTATGGCTTCTCATCTAATGGCGACCACATCTCTGTACCCAATGTCGACGGCCCCAAGCGCTCGTTGATGATGGCTATCCGCGATGCAGGCATCGACATTTCGGACATCAAGTATGTCAACGCTCACGCCACATCTACCCCCGTGGGTGATCTCAACGAGGCTAAGGCTATCGCCGAGGTCTTTGGCGAGCACAAGCCCTATGTGACATCTACAAAGTCGTTCACAGGCCACGAGATGTGGATGGCGGGTGCAAGTGAGATTATCTACTCGATGCTCATGATGCAGAACAACTTCATCGCTCCCAACCTCAACTTCGAGGAGCCCGATGAGGCATCTGTGAACATCAATATCCCCACCAAGCGCATCGACATGGAGTATGACACATTCTTGAGCAACTCCTTCGGCTTTGGAGGCACTAACTCATCGCTTATTGTAAGAAAATTTAAATAATTGAAGAACTTTTTATAACTATGACAATCGAAGAAATTATTGAGAAGGCTTCTGAGGTACTTGCAGAAGAGTTTGAGATTGATCCCGCTGAAATCACTCCCGATGCCTCATTGAAGGACACATTGGGTCTCGACAGCCTCGACTTTGTGGATGTCGTTGTATTGGTTGAGCAGCACTTTGGCGTAACACTTACAGGTCCCGACTTCGCAGGTATCGCTACATTCAAGGATTTTTACGAGCTCTTGAACCGTAAGATCAATGGCGAGTAGTCCAACAAAACAGTGGAGCGGCAAGTCTCGAGGAGGAAAGTTTGGTTACCAATTTTTTGTCTACACCATCCGACTTCTCGGGATTCGTTGTGCTTACTGCTTTTTGGCATTCATCGCAGCATACTTCATTCCCTTTGCACCCAAGGCCACACGTGCCATTTGGTCGTACAACAGGGAGAGGCGCAAGCTGGGCGTGGTAGCATCGTGCAAGGAGCTATACCTCCACTACTACGTCTTTGGCCAGACGCTCATCGACAAGATGGCAATGAAGGCGGGTCTCACCAAGCGCTACAACTACAAATTCGACAACTATGAGCGTTTCCTTGAGATACTCAATAGTGGCGAGGGTGTGGTTATGATTGGCGCACATGTGGGCTGCTGGGAGTCGGGTGCAGGATTCTTTGGCACCTATGGCAAGCGCATCAATATCGTCATGTTCGATGCCGAGCACCAGCAGATCAAGGAGGTCTTGGAGAACAACTCGAGCCGCGAGGATGATTTCAAAATCATCGCCGTGAACCAGGACGCCATCGCCGCCATGCTTGAGATGAAGGTGGCGCTCAACAATGGCGAGTATATATGCTTCAACGGCGACAGATTTGTCAACCGCGACCACACCATGCGTGTTGACATCCTCGGTGGCGAGGCATTGCTCCCTGCTGGTCCCTTCAAGATTGCTGCAAAGTGTCGCGTACCCGTCATCTTCTACTACGCTATGCGAGAGAAGGGACGTACCTACCGCTTCATCTTCGAGGAGGCGCAGTTTGAGGGTCGTGCCAATGTCGAGCAGCTCGTAACGCAGTATGCCGCATCGCTCGATAGAATCGTATCGAAGTATCCACGTCAGTGGTTCAACTTCTACGATTTCTGGAACATTAATTAGAAACAAACGGTCACACGGTGACCAATAACTTGGTAGGAGATACCTAAAACTAAAATTTATGAAGCTCACACAACCGCTTGAAAAGGTCTATTGCAAGGAGCATCAGACAGCTCTCGAGGCGCAGCGTCTCGCTCAGGAGATTGCCTTTGCGCCCATGGTATTTCAGGTCTCTCGCCTGATGGTTAAGTTCGGCATCTTGGAGTATTTGTCGAACAACCGCAATGGCGTCACTCAGGCCGAGATCGTGGAGCACACAGGCCTCTCGAACTATGCTGCACAGGTGTTGCTCGAGGCTTCGCTCTCGATTGGTACTGTAAAGACCAAGGATGACAAATATACTATCTCAAAGGCTGGCTGGTTCCTTCTTAACGACCCCATGGCGCGTGCCAACATGAACTTCAACCACGATGTCAACTACTTGGGTCTCTTCCACCTTGAGGATGCACTCAAGGAGGGTAAGCCCTCGGGCTTGAAGGTCTTTGGCGAGTGGCCTACAATCTATGAGGGTCTCTCGAGCCTTCCCGCCGAGGTGCAGAAGAGTTGGTTTGGCTTCGACCACTTCTACTCTGATGAGTCTTTCGCCCAGGCGTTGAAGATCATCTTCGATGGCGAGCGTAAGGTTAAGCGCTTGTTGGACGTGGGTGGCAACACGGGTCGCTGGGCTATGCAGTGCGTAGGCTACAACAAGGATGTTGAGGTTACGATCATGGATCTACCCCAGCAGCTCGAGATGATGCGTCAGCAGACTGCAGGCAAGGAGGGTGCTGACCGCATCCACGGCTATGGCTGCAACCTCTTGGATGAGAGCGTTAAGTTCCCCACTCCAGCATTCGATGTTATCTGGATGAGCCAGTTCCTCGACTGCTTCTCTGAGGAGGAGGTTACAAGCATCTGCCGCCGTGCCGCAGAGTCTATGGATGAGCACTCACGCCTCTATATCATGGAGACATTCTGGGATCGCCAGAAGTATGAGACAGCAGCCTACTGCTTGACTCTAACTAGCATCTACTTCACGGCTCTTGCCAACGGTAACAGCAAGATGTACCACTCGGATGATATGGAGCGCTGCGTGAATAATGCAGGTCTCGAGGTCGAGGAGATTGTCGATGGCTTGGGTCTCGGTCACTCAATCATGATTTGCAAGAAGAGAAATGGCTAATATCATTGACCTAATACCACAGCGAGCTCCAATCGTTATGGTTGAGGAGTTTCTTGGCATCGAAGAGAATGTGTCAAAGACTCGTTTCACCATAAAGGAGGATAACATATTCGTAGACAACGACACCCTCTCGGAGTGTGGTCTTATTGAGCATATCGCGCAGTCGGCAGCAGCGCGTGTTGGACACATCTTCAGCACGCTCAACCGCCCTATTCCCATCGGTTATATCGGTTCGGTTAACGACTTCGCCATCTCGACACACCCCAAGGTGGGCGATACCGTCTACACCACTATCGAGGTTATACAGGAGGTCTTCAACATCACGCTTATCCGCGCCGTGTGCGTGGTTAACGATGCTGAGATCGCCACATGCAAAATGAAGATATTCTTGGATACGGATGAAGCGAAATCGTAAGATAGGAAGCCAAACTCCCGCACTCACCAACACCACGAAGACCACCGTGCGCTTCAGCGAGGTGGACTCTATGCAGGTTGTATGGCATGGCGAGTATGTGCGCTACTTTGAGGATGGCCGCGAGGCCTTCGGTCGCAAGTATCCAGGCATCGGCTACCTCGATTTCTATGCCAACGGCTACACCGCGCCCATCGTAGACCTTCAGTTGCAGTATGTAGCACCGCTCACGGTAAACGATGTCGCAATCATCGAGACACGCCTCATAGACACCGCCGCTGCGAAGCTCTGCTTCGAGTATATCATCCACCGCGAGTGTGATGGAGCTCTTGTGGCACGTGGCAGCTCGGTGCAGGTATTCGTAGATAGCGACGGAAATATGTGTTTGAACAACCCAACCTTTTTTGAAGAGTGGAAGAGAAGATGGTTAACAAAGTAGAGATATACCTTGGTGCGTCATCGTTGCGCACAGCTTTGGGCAACAAACGTGAGACGCTCGATGCGATGCGTCGTGGCGTGTGCGGTCTAAAGTATGAGGAGGCCTTCGGCATGTATGCCGGAAGGTCGGAGGTGCAGACTATTGAGGGCTACTCACGCTTCGAGTCGATGATTATCGAGCAGCTCGACAACATCACTGCCGAGTCAAGCATATCGCTCCAAAGCGAGGATGTTCAGTTAGTTCTCTCTACCACAAAGGGTAATATCGACCTCTTGGCAGAGGATTGCGAGAACATCGCTGAGGCTACCTATATATATACATCTGCGGAGGCTATAGCACGCCGCTATGGTGCTGCACGCCGCCCTATCGTTATCTCTAACGCCTGCATCTCGGGTGTCTCGGCATTTGTCGTAGCGCGCGAGTTGTTGCAGTCGGGCAAGGTGAAGCATGTCATCGTAGCTGGTGGCGACGCCCTCTCAGAGTTTATCACCGCGGGCTTTGCATCGTTCAAGTCTATCAGCTCGCAGCCCTGCCGTCCCTACGATGCCGAGCGTGATGGTCTCACTCTAGGCGAGGCCGCAGGTGCGGTATTGCTTACTACGGATGAGGCTCTCGCTGCTGAGGGTAAGGTGCGCCTTGCAGGTGGTGCTATTTCGAACGATGCCAACCATATCTCGGGCCCCTCACGCACAGGCGACGGCTTGTACTACGCCATCGCGAATGCTATGCGCGAGGCAGGCGTAACGAAGGAGGATGTAGGCTTTGTGAATACTCACGGCACGGCTACACGCTACAACGATGAGATGGAGAGCAAGGCTGTGGCATGGGCTGAGCTTACGGATAAGCCCCTCAACAGCCTTAAGGGCTATATCGGTCACACACTTGGTGCTTCAGGTGTTGTGGAGGCCATCATCAGCGCCGAGGAGCTCAAGGCGGGCTATATCTTTGGCACTAAGGGCTTCACTTCGTCAGATACACCACACACCTTGACGCTCTCGAATGAGCAGCAAGAGATCAATGGTCGTTGCTGCGTGAAGAGTGCTTCGGGCTTTGGTGGTTGCAATGCCGCCATTGTGCTCGACATGGAGCCCCGCACACGCATCATTCCCGAGCGCACACGCACAGCGCGCGTTGTTGCCGAGTATGAGCTACCTCAGTCGGAGCTACCCTTCGCCGAGTTTATCCGTGGCGAGTTCAAGAGCTTTGGCGAGAGCAACATGAAGTTCTACAAAATGAGCGACATGAGCAAGGCATTGTATGTTGCCGTAGAGCGACTCCTGGCCATGGAGAATATGGTCTATACTGAGCCTACACGCCGCGCTATCGTTCTTACAAACCGCTCAGCAAGCCTCGATGCCGATGTTATACACCAGCAGATTCTCAACCAGCACCTCGCCGAGGGAGCATCACCCGCTGCCTTTGTCTATACGTTGGCGAATGTTGCTGCGGGCGAGATGTGTATCCGCCACAAAATTCAGGGCGACAACACCTTCTTTATCGACAACGAGGATCGTGGCGTCGAGGAGGAGTATGCACGCGCGCTTATCGAGCGTGGCGATGCCGATGTCGTTATTTCTGGCTGGTGCGACTACCTAAACGAAAATTGGAAAGTAAATATAAAACTATTAAAAGCGTAAATCATTATGGAACAGCTTATTCAGGAGTTGAAGGAGCACCTCATCGAGGAGCTCAACTTGGAGGAGATCACACCCGCAGATATCGATGCTGAGGCGCCATTGTTTGGCGAGGGCCTCGGTCTCGACTCTATCGATGCACTCGAGATCATCCTTATTTTGGAGAAGTACTACGGCGTAAAGCTCGCAAACTCTGCTGAGGCGAAGCCCGTATTCTACTCTGTAAAGACGCTTGCCGAGTATATCAGCGCGAACCGTAAGTAGGAGTATGGGTATTGTTGTGACAGGTGTAGGTGTTGTCTCGGCACTCGGCGTGGGTGTCGAGCGCAACCTTGCGTCATTGCGTGAGGGTGCGAGTGGCATCTCCGCACACCCAACACTCCTAAAAACAAGCCACCATCTTCCCGTTGGTGAGCTCGCATTGAGCAACGAGGAGCTACACGAGCTTCTCGGCATCTCACCCCGCGAGCACCTCTCGCGTACCGCCCTTTTGGGCATCCTCGCCGTGCGCGAGGCACTTAAGGGCATTGATATGAGCAACCCCGCGCGTGTGGGTCTTGTCTCTTCAACCTCGGTTGGAGGTATGGATCTCACGGAGCACTTCTTCGAGGAGTTTATCGAGAATGAGGGCGCTGGCAGGTTGCGCGACGTGAGGATGCACGACTGTGCCGCAAGCACCGATGCTATTGCACACTACTGCGGCATTAAGGGCTACACCACAACGCTCAGCACCGCCTGCTCTTCGGCTGCAAATGCCGTGATTACGGGTGCCAAGCTACTAAAACACAACATTGTAGACATCGTTGTTGTGGGCGGTAGCGATGCGTTAAGTGCCTTTACGCTCAATGGTTTCAAGTCGTTGATGATTCTCGATGAGAACCCCTGCCGTCCCTTCGATGAGATGCGCGCAGGACTCAACCTCGGCGAGGGTGCGGGCTACATCGTGCTTCAGCGCGAGGAGGAGGCAACAAACTATATCTGCCGCTTGGGAGGCTATGCCAACCGCAACGATGCCCACCACCAGACAGCATCTTCGGCAGAGGGTAATGGTGCATACATGGCTATGGCAGATGCTATCGCCATGGCGGGCATCGAACCCAGCGCCGTGGACTACATCAACGCTCACGGCACGGGAACACCCAACAACGACGCATCCGAAAGTGCAGCCTTTGTGCGCCTCTTTGGCGAGAGCGTGCCCCCATTCAGCTCGACAAAGGGCTATACGGGACATACGCTTGCCGCAGCGGGAGGCATCGAGGCGGTATTCTCGGTCTTGGCAATCAAGCATAGTTATAGATATGCCAACCACAACTTTAGCGAGCCCATTGTGGCATACAACCTTAAGCCCGTCACACAGTTTGAGGAGGGCGCAGAGGTGAAGTGCGTGCTTAGCAACTCCTTTGGTTTTGGTGGCAACTGCAGTTCAATACTCTTTACACGATAGGCTATGAGGTGTTTTATTGAGCGCGTGGTTACCAACCACGATGTAACAACCGACATAAAGGCGCTTATTCCCGATGCGGGACTACGCCGCCGCATGAGTCGCGTGATTAAGAGTGCAGTATCTACAGCTATGGAGACACTTGGTGGCGTCGAGGGCATTGCAAGCCTCGACGGCATCATCACAGCTACGGGCTGGGGCTGTCTTGCCGATAGCGAGCGCTTCTTGCGCAACGTCATCGTAGACAAGGAGCAGCTGCTCAACCCCACACCCTTCATCCAGAGCACCTTCAACACCGTAGGTGGTCAGATTGCACTTTTGGGACACAACCATTGCTACAACGTGACCTATGTCAACCGCAGCCACAGCTTCGAGGATGCACTCCTTGATGCTATGATGCGTGCCGAGGATGGCGACAGCGAGCATATGTTGCTCGGCGCCTTCGATGAGGAGACACCCTCGCAGCACCGCATCATGGAGCGTATGGGCGCCTTCCGCAAGGTAGAGTGTGGCGAGGGCGCAATGTTCGCTATCGTGGGTGCTAAGCGCAACGAGCGCTCTATCGCCGAGGTCACTACATTGGCATTCCCCACAGAGAGCCTCACACGCGAGCGCGTAGCAGAGCTATATGCTACATCGGAGCACGCGCGCGTTATATATAATGGTTACGCGGAGCATGGTCTCTTCCCCACAGCGTCGGCACTATGCTTTGCCGAGGCGGTGAAACTTGTGGCAGATGGCACACCCGAGGTGGTTATATATAACGAATATTTTGGCGCAACACCCACTGTGATTGTCGTTAGATGTCTTGCATAGGTATCATACTTGTCGCCTGCCTGGCACTCTTTGTCGCCGTCAACATCTTCTTGGTGTGGGCTTCGGCAGATGTGGGCAGCAATATCTACGTCAAGACATACTGCAAGGGCACGAGCAAGGAGAGGTGCTTGACACTAACCTTCGATGATGGCCCTCACGAGAGGAACACGGCAAAGGTGCTCGATGTGCTAAAGCAACACGATATTCGTGCTACGTTCTTCCTCGTGGGCAAGAATGTGGAGCGACACCCCGAACTCGTTCGCCGCATGGTCGAGGAGGGGCACACCGTAGCGATACACACCCACACGCACGCAACATCCTTCCCGCTAAGCACACGAGCAAAGATAAAGCGAGAGATTGAGCACTGCCAAGAGGCAATATACCGTGTTACTGGACTACGTACACGTCTCTTTAGACCTCCTTTTGGCGTTACTACGCCAGGCATAGGCAGGGTGATTAAGGACTTAGGTCTCAGCACTATCGGCTGGAGCATACGCTCCTATGACACCATGCGTAAACCTACACGCGAGAAGGTCACAGAGGGTATCGTTAAGAGACTACACCCTGGCGCTATCGTGCTGCTGCACGACAGATGCGAGGGGGCAGAGGCACTACTCGAAATGTTAATCGGCGAGGCGTCAAAGCGTGAATATCGCTTTGTGGCACTCAACGAGATGTTAAATATTAAGGGCTACTATGAGAATTAAGTTATTATTGGCCACGCTGGCACTCTTCATCGGCTTCGGAGCCTCGGCACAAAGTCTCCAGGAGGAGTTCGAGCGCGAGCTAAAGGCTAAAAATGAGGGTATCACCTCCATTAAGGCGGACATGACGCAGACACGTGAAGTTGCGGTGTTGGCAGATGTCGTAACAAAGGAGGGGGAGTTCCGCTTCAGCCAGCCCAACGACATACTCCTCTCGTTCGATGACGGCGACTACATCAAACTCTCGGCAGAGTGGTTCGAGATGAAGAGTGGCGCAAACATCACCAAGCGCAGTACAAGTGCCAACCCCATGCTCAAGCAGGTGAGTGCCATACTCTCTGCCTCGATGAAGGGCAACATGGAGGGCATATCGAAGGGCTTTACGCCTACGCTCACCAAGAGCGACAAGGAGTGGCGCGTGGTGCTACGTCCCGAGCGTGGCAAGGGCGCAATAAAGATTGCGGAGGTAGAGATCCTCTTCGACCGCAACGACATGTCGATAAATCGCCTCAAGATGGTTGAGAAATCGGGCGACTACACGATGTATACATTTACGAACAAGCAATTTAACGTGACCAAGTAAGGTCATCAAGAAGATATAACAACTATGCGTTTAGAGGGTAACTTTTATACCATTGATAGCATCACTACACCTGCTGAGGGTGAGCACACCGTCGTTGTGACACTCGCCAAGGAGCACCACATCTACGAGGGTCACTTCCCTGGTCAGCCCGTCGTGCCTGGCGTATGCACCCTTACCATCATCCGCGAGTGCCTCGGCGAGATACTTGCGCGCCCCGTGTCATTTGCATCGATCAAGGATTGCAAATATGTCTCTGCGCTCATACCCGAGGATGGTTTGCGCATTGCTATCAACCTCTCGCTCAGCGACACCAAGCTCAAGGCTACGGTGGAGCGCTGCGACAACCAACAGACAGTACTTAAACTACGCGCCGAGATACGATAATGGATAGTGCGATGCTTACACCCCGAGAGAGACTTAGCGCCTTGAAGTGCGCTGTGATTATTCCAACATACAACAATGCTGGAACAATCGCTACGGTCATTGCTGATGTCAAGGAGTACTCCTCGGATGTCATTGTGGTGAACGATGGCTGTACGGACAACACAGCCGAGATATTGGCAGGAATTGAGGACATCAGAGTTATAGACTACGGCAAGAATAAGGGTAAGGGCTACGCACTCAAACTCGGTCTCAAGCGCGCATATGAGTGGGGTTACGACTACGCCATAACAATCGATGCCGACGGCCAGCACTATGCCGACGACATCCCCGTCTTTATCGACCGCATCGAGCAGGAGCCTAACAGCCTGCTTGTGGGTGCACGCAACCTCGCGGCCGACAATATGCCCTCGAAGAATACCTTCGCCAATAAGTTCTCGAACTTCTGGTATAGGGTCGAGACGGGCATTCGCCTCACCGACACACAGTCAGGCTATAGACTCTATCCGTTGAAGCCTCTGCACAACATCCGCCTCATCACACGCCGCTACGAGTTCGAGGTGGAGATCATCGTGCGCGCTGCATGGCGTGGCATCAACGTCGAGAATGTGCCCATCAAGGTCTACTACCCCCCAGTTGAGGAGCGCGTGTCGCACTTCAGACCCTTCAAGGACTTTACTCGCATCAGCATACTCAACACCATCTTGGTGTTCTATGCCCTTATTCTATACTACCCCTGGCGATTCCTGCGACAGCTTACCCCATCGAACATCAAGAAGTTCATGGATAAGAATGTAATTCACAGCAAGGAGTCTAACGTGCGCCTCTCGTGCGCCATCGCCTTGGGTTGCTTCTGCAGCGTGCTGCCCACATGGGGTTACCAGGCTGTGGTTGCTGCAATCTTGGCACAGATACTCCGTTTGAACAAGATTGTGGCGGCGACGTTCTCAAACATAAGCATTCCGCCACTCATTCCATTCATCCTCTACGGAAGCATGGTCTTGGGTGCTAAGGTGCTCGGAGTCAAGAACTATGCTACACTCGAAAACGTATCACAACAATCTGTTGTACAGAGTTTTAACCAGTATCTGATTGGCAGCATCATACTCGCTACGATAATCGCCATCATCGGCTTTATCATCGCGATCTGCATAATGAAGATGTGTAAACGCAACCCCAATCATGAGTAGGCTATTCATATACATATACGAGTGGTTTGAGCGACATAGAGTAACATTCTATGTCGTGCTTGTTGCTACTGTGGCGATATGTGGCGTTATGGCGTCACAGATGACGTTCCAGGAGAATATCACCAACTTCTTCGGCAGCGACGACGACAAGAAGAGCGCCTCGTTCGCAAATGTTGCGGTGAAGGATAAGATTATCGTGATGGTAAACGGCACCGACCCCGATGCCATGATCGCCTCTGCCGAGCGCTTCGAAGAGGAGATTGCGGCTATGGTGGAGTCGGGGCTTATTAGCTCGGTTACGGCATATGCCGATGAGGATACCATTAGCGCATGCACGGACTTTGTTTATAACAACCTTCCCATATTTCTTACCGAGGAGGACTACGCCACACTCGAATCAAACCTCAACCAAGAAAGCATCGAGACAAGCGTGGATAATGTCTACGACCTTCTCACATCACCCTCGGGAATGATTGTGGGCGGTGTGGTCATGCAAGACCCCATAAACATCGGCACACCCCTGCTCAAGGAGTTCGAGGCCTTTGCCCCCGACATGGCATACGAGATCTACGAGGGTCGACTCTTTACAGCTGACCTCTCGACAATGCTTATCTTCATTCAGCCCGCAAACGGCATGGGTGACACGGGCATGAACGACGACCTTGTAAGCGCTCTTGAGCATGCCGAGGAGTGTGCAGAGCATGATGGCGTAACGGTCGACGTGATTGGAGGCCCCATCGTTGCTGTATACAACGCTCGACAAATTAAGCTCGACTCAGCAATTACTGGTGCTATTGCATTGGTAGTCATCTTGTTGGTCATCTTCCTATCGTTCAAGAACAAGCGTTCGATACCCCTTATTGTCGTGCCTCCAATCTTCGGTGCACTCTTTGCGCTGGCATGCGTTTGGCTTGTTCAGGGTGAGATCTCGACCATCGCCATTGGCGCTGGCACCGTGGTCTTGGGCATCGCACTCAGCTACTCGATACACATCGTGTCGCACCTCAACAGTAGTGCATCGCCCAAGGAGATTCTCAAGGAGCTTACAACGCCCCTCACCATCGGATGCTTCACCACGATAGGTGCATTCGCAGCGCTTATATTCACCTCATCGCCCTTGCTTCAGGACATGGGTCTCTTCTCCGTCTTCACACTCATAGGAACGACCCTCTTCAGTCTTATCTTCTTGCCCCAGTTCCTTCGTGGCTTCGACTCTACGAAGCGCAGCCCTCTACTCGGCAAGATTGAGGCCGCTGTAGGCTATCGCTACGAGGGTAATAAGTGGATTGT
>JAFZGE010000162.1 GCA_017555545.1 Alistipes sp. | reverse complement strand
TATTCCTATCCTAAATCTCTACGGCTATTTCACTAGCTCTCAGAATATTATCTCCATTCTTCACCTCTCGAAACGACCGCTGAGATACATTTATCTATTTTATTTGAGCGCAAGATAGTGATTTTTCAGCAAACAACCGCACATTTTCGTAGAAAATAAGGGCGAACCGCCCTAAATAGGGGTTGAACGGGAGAAAATTGGTTATGCGAGGTAGTGATTTTGGTTGGGGGCAGGAGGACTTGGGGAAGGGGCTAAAATGCTCTAAAGGGCTCAAAAGGGAGAGACCACACCCCCTTAGAACCCTTTGAACCCCTTAGAACCCTTCTCGCAAATTTACCAAAGCACCACTACCCTAGTTTTGTCAGAATGGTGCAGATGTGGCGCAGACATGAAAAAGCCCCGCATGGGCAGTACTTTGACGTACGTCCCATGCGGGGCTTTGATTGAAGCGTCGCAGATGCGCCGCTATCACAAGAAATTACAATTCTGTAATTGAGTCGGGAACGTATGCAAATACACCCTGCTCAACTACATCGAATGTAAACGAGTAGTTCTTGTTAGGACCATAGCAGTACACCTTGATAACCACCTTCTTGTAATCGTCTGATGTTACATCAGGATACATGTAGTGGAGTACCTCAGCGTAAACCTCTGCAGTGTTCTCCTTGAGCTTTGCAAGGATCTCATCGTCAGAGAGGTTACCCATGCCTGCAGCAGCGAAGCCAGACTTAACTGCTGATGGACGCCAGTCTACGTTGCCATAGTATGCCGAAGCACCTGTATAGAACTCGTTGTTACCGTAGTTAGAAACCCAGTAGTTACCTGCGGGCTTCGCACCGTCGATAGTAACGACGTCTGTAGAGAGGATTACGCCTGCGTTGTCACGTGCAGGAGCACCCATAGGTACATCCTTGAAGTCGTAAACCCAGTTTACACAGTACTGGTAGAACGCCTTAGTATCTGCGCTTGAAGTGTTTGTGTAGTCGAGCTCGAGGGTACGGTCAACCTTCCACTCGCCCTCGTTCTTACGGAACTGATCCTGCTTCTCAGCGAAGTAAACAGTCTTTGTCCAAGCACCAGAGAACACATACTCCTCAACACACCAAGCATTTACACCGTTAGCGCGGCGAACATAACCTACATACTTTGCATCACCCTCCTGAGCGTAAGGATAAGACTGCTCAAGGAACTTAGGAAGATAGTTATCCTGTGCAGGGTTAGTGAAGTTGTCGTAGTTCTGACCCATGTTACGGTAGTCTGCGGGCTGTACAGTAACGATGTCTGCAGCCTCATAGCCGGTGCCGTTGAATTTGTAGTATGCGTAGCGCTTCTCGCTCTTAACTGTGAGTGCGAAAGTTGAAGCCTCGGGAGCTGCAACGGGATCTACAGAGGTAACGATGAAGTTGATGTACTTAGCAGCACCACCAGTCTTAGAGATAGAGAAGAAGTAGCCGTAAATAGTGCACTCCATGCCATCCTCCAACCACGACTTAACCTCGTCAGTAGCGCCATAGATACTACCTACAGCAGTCTCAGCACCAGGGATATTGAAGTTGTAGTAGTTGCCGCTAACAGCCACAGTACCTGTCATCTTTACGTAGTAAGCATACTCGTTATTATCGGCACGCGATGTGAGCAACTCATCAGCATAAGCACCAGTAATCTCCATCGCCTCGGGATAAGTAACGGTAGTTGTACCAGTCTTCTCTACGATAGTATCACCCTTAGAGTAGTCAATCTGGAAGCCCCAGTTGTAAGCACGGATAGTACCGTTTACAGTAACCTCATCGCCTACTGCAAGACCAAGGTCTGCAGCCTTGTAGAGGATGATAGAGCCAGTCGCGTCGGTGAGGATAGGACCCTGAGTTGAGACTGCAGAGATATAACCACGAACCTCAACAACATCATCCAAAACAGCTGTGCCGAGCACCGAAGTGTAACCCTCAACGGGCTTCTCGGGCTGGCTAGGCT
>JAFZGE010000023.1 GCA_017555545.1 Alistipes sp. | reverse complement strand
TTGCGTAAGTTGCAGGATGAGGCACCAGGCTTCGATGCCTTCATTCCGTTGAAGTATCATAGCCGCAATAACCGTATGTCGGAGGTTGGCGAGTGCTCGGTTGAAGATGACTTGCGTACGATTGCCATGAGCCGCTTGTTCTTGGATAACATCCCACATGTCAAGGCATACTGGGTATCGTATGGTAGACCAACCACGGAGATGGCTCTGGCGTTTGGTGCAGATGATATCGACGGCACGATTGGCGATACAACGAAGATCTACTCAATGGCGGGAGGCACGGAGCGTCCCTCGATGAGCGTTGAGGAGCTTGAGTATATGGTGCGTGCTGCGGGCATGGAGCCTGTTGAGCGCGACTCACACTACAATATTGTAGTACGCAATGCTGCCCCCGAAGTCAAGGTGGCACAGCAACCCAAATCGGACACCATGGTTATTGAGGCCGAGGCAGTCAAAGTGGTAAATGTAGAGAAATCAAATATGGCAGAACAGAGAATTACGCCCAAAACCGAGGGTGTTAAGCGTGTGGCAAAACCCCAGACGCAGACAAAGAGTAACAAGCAGTCGGCGGGCTTTATCAGCACCTTCTATCGCCGTTTCAAGATCATTTCGAACATGATTATCATAGCCCTTTTCTGCTTGATTCTTGTTCTTGTTCTAAACATCGGTTTGAAGGTAGGCACGCGCCACAATGACACAATCGTAGTGCCCAATTTCGTGGGTATGTCGATTGATGATACGCGCCTTGTTGCGAATGATAACGACCTCAATATCGTTGTGCGCGACTCTATTTTCGATGTGGATCTCCCTGGTGGAACTGTTGTAGACCAGTTGCCTGGAACATCCGACGTGCGCGATGTAACGGTTAAGCCTGGTCGAAAGATCTATGTTACAATTAACGCCTACAGCCGCCGTCAGGTTGACGTACCCTATGTCGCTAAGCAGACTTTGCGTCAGGCACTTAACCAGCTTGAGCGCTCGGGTCTTACGGTCGACAAACTTGTCTACGAGGCAGATATGACATCTACCGACTACGTTGAGAAGCAGGTGGTGCGTGGCAAGGAGGTTACGCCCTCATCACGCCGCACCGTGCCCGTGGGAACTGGTGTGACGCTTCATGTGACATATCATCGCAATGACCAGAATACCTTCACTCCCCGCGTGGTGGGTCTCTCGTTGGCAAAGGCAAAGTCTACGCTTTGGGATCATGGTCTCAACGTGGGTAAGGTTGTCTACGATGAGAGCGTAAACGACATCATCGAGCGCCGTACAGCTCGTGTATATATGCAGTCATCGGCAATTGGCTCATCGCAGCGTCGTGGTGCTAAGGTCGACATCTATCTCTCGGCAGATGATGTCCTTGTCGACTCTTTGCGCCTTGTTGCGGATAAGGAGGCGGAGCGTGCCGAGACTAAGCGCCGTAAGGAGCAGCTTGCAAAGCAGCGCGAGGCAGATAGCCTTGCAGCACTTGGTATAACTAACTTAGAGGAGGAGTAAACCGTGGTAAACGAAGAACTATACAACAAGGAGGATGTAGAGCTCTTGGATGGCGCCTCGGATAGCGTCGAAGAGGGTGATGAGATGTATGAGCACTTTGCGGTGACCGTAGATAAGGGTCAGTCGCAGATGCGTCTCGATAAGTATCTTACAATACGTCTCGAGCACACCTCGCGCAACCGCATTCAGACGGCTGCCGATGGCAAAAACATCCTCGTAAATGGCAAGCCCCAGAAGTCGAGCTACAAGGTTAAGCCTCTCGACCAGATCTCAATCGTGATGCCATATCCCCGCCGCAAGGAGGAGATTGTGCCTGAGAATATACCTCTCGACATTGTCTACGAGGACGATGACGTTATCGTAGTGAATAAGGCCGCAGGCATGGTTGTGCATCCAGGTGTCGGCAACCATAGCGGCACGTTGGTGCACGCCTTGTCGTACCACTTGAGCGAGTTGGAGATGTTCTCGGAGGGCAATGCCCGCGCGGGTCTTGTACACCGTATCGATAAGGATACGTCGGGTTTGTTGGTCGTAGCAAAGAACGAGCGTGCCCACGCAGCACTTGCTAAGCAGTTCTTCGATCACACCATCTACCGCCGCTATGTAGCCCTTGTGTGGGGTAACATCGCTGAGGATGAGGGTACCATCATCGGCAATATCGGCCGTAGCCCCAAGGATCGCTTGCAGATGTATGTATTTGAGGATGGCTCGGATGGTAAGCATGCAGTTACGCACTTCAAGGTGTTGCGTCGCTATGGCTATGTGACACTTGTAGAGTGTCGCCTGGAGACTGGCCGTACACACCAGATTCGTGTGCATATGTCATGGCAGGGTCACCCCTTGTTCAACGATGAGCGCTATGGCGGTAACCGCATACTTAAGGGTACAACATTCATGAAGTATAAGCAGTTTATCGAGAACTGCTTCAAGCTCATCCCACGTCAATCGCTCCACGCTCGCGCATTGGGCTTCGAGCACCCAACGACAGGTAAGTATGTACAGTTTGAGTCGGAGTTACCAGATGACTTCAAGGCTGTATTGCAGAAGTGGGATACCTATACCGACGCCGTAGGCCTCGATATGGATGAGATTTAACGAGTTAGTACACTAAAACGGAGACGCTTATGTTTCTACCAACAACAATAAAAGAGGTTGAGGCTCGTGGATGGTACGAGTTGGACGTAATCATCTTCTCGGGTGATGCATACATTGACCACCCAGCATTTGGCCCTGCGGTCATTGGTCGCATCCTCGAGGCGGAGGGCTACAAGGTGGCTATCGTGCCACAGCCCAACTGGAGAGATGACTTGCGCGACTTTAAGAAGCTCGGCAAGCCACGTCTCTTCTTTGCCGTTACGGCGGGCGCTATGGACTCTATGGTCAACCATTACACCGCAAACCTTCGCCTTCGATCTAACGACGCCTATACGCCTGGTGGCAAGGCGGGATTCCGCCCCGATCGCACCATCGATACCTATACAAAAATCCTCAAGGAGTTGTATCCCCATACGCCTGTTGTTGTGGGTGGTATCGAGGCTTCGTTGCGCCGTCTTACGCACTACGACTACTGGAGCGATAAGCTTCAGCGCTCAATCCTTGCGACATCGGGTGCCGATTTGTTGGTTTATGGCATGGGTGATAAGGTCATCCGCGATGTAGCCAAGGCTATGCGTAATGGCTTCAATATGAAGTTGCTACGTGGCTTGCGCCAGGTGGGCTTCATGGCTGATAAGGAGTATGTAGAGCGCCTGTATAATGGTAAGACCATAGTGCTTAACTCCTATGAGCAGTGCGTTGAGGATAAGAAGAAGTTTGGCAAGAACTTCTGCGAGATAGAGGTGCTGAGTAACATGATGAAGTGTGAGACCACACTTGTAGAGCCCGTTGATGATAGATATGTTGTAATCACACCTCCCTATGAGCGTCTCACTACCGAGGAGCTCGACCACTCGTTCGATCTACCCTACGAGCGTGCCCCCCACCCACGATATAAGGGTAAGGGCGACATCCCCGCATGGGAGATGATCAAGCACTCGGTGAATATCCACCGCGGTTGCTTCGGTGGCTGCTCATTCTGTACCATCTCGGCGCATCAGGGTAAGTTCATCAGCTCGCGCTCAGAGCGTTCAGTTCTCAAGGAGGTGGAGCGCATCACACAGATGGAGGACTTCAAGGGTTACATCTCGGATATCGGGGCTCCCTCGGCGAATATGTATCGCATGTCGGGTCGCAATACCGAGCTCTGTGAGAAGTGTAAGCGCCCATCGTGCCTACACCCCAAGCCCTGCCCTAATATGAACAACGACCACTCGGCACTCCTTGATCTCTATCGCCGTGTGCGCGAGACTAAGGGTGTGAAGCGTGCCTTTATCGGCAGTGGCATCCGCTACGACCTGTTCGATGAGTCGGAGTACTTCGAGACAGTAGTAAAGCACCATACATCGGGTCGTTTGAAGGTGGCGCCAGAGCATACTGAGGATCATGTGCTTAACCTTATGCGTAAGCCATCGTTCGCGTTGTTCGAGCGTCTTAACTCGCGCTTCCATCAGATATGCCGTCGCAACGAACTTAAGTATCAGCTTATTCCATACTTCATCTCATCTCACCCTGGTTGTAGCGAGCACGATATGAAATCCTTGGCATCGAAGGTGTTGGGTAAGCTCAACTTCAACCTGGAGCAGGTGCAGGATCTTACGCCTACGCCCATGACGCTCTCATCTGTGATGTTCTATATGGGTGAGAATCCATATACAGGCGAGAAGGTCTACGTGGCACGCTCTCAGGATGATAAGCGTAAGCAGAAGAGCTATTTCTTTGGTGGTAAACTCCCCGAGGCTCAGCCCTCGCATCGTGCGCCCAAGCGTGGTGCAGCACCCCAGAGACGTAGTGGAGGCAATAAGAAGTTCGCAAAGCGTTAATACGAAATAGTTTAAATAACCTAAAATTATTATGGCTATGAAGAAGATTTTGTTTTTTGCTGCAATGGTACTCTTTGCTGTGGCATGCAATGGTCGTGCTAAGGATAAGGTTGAGGAGGTAGCAGAGAATGTTGCAGGCAAGAGCGTTGAGCTCTACGAGCAGGCTACTCCCGTAGTTGAGAATGCTTGGGATGCAACCGTGGATAAGAGTGTTGAACTTTACGATAAGGCTGCTCCTGTAGTTGAGGATGCTTGGAATGCAACTGTAGACAAGAGTGTTGAACTATACGACAAGGCTGCTCCTGCTGTAGAGGATGCATGGGATGCTGCTGTAGAGAAGGGCTCAGAACTTATGGACAAGTAGCACTGCCCTTTAATAGAGAATAGGGTGTCTGACCTGGTCAGACACCCTATCTTATTTACTCTGTTACGCTTAGAATAGGTACTTCTCGGTGCGCACCTGCTCGACAAGCGTTCCAATCTCGTGCCATACCTCCTCGCCAAAGGTTGTGCCCACAACTTCGATGACCTTGCCTGCGGTGATAGCACCAATGGTGCCGCAAGCACGAAGAGACATGCCCTCGGTGAGACCATACATGAAGCCCGCAGCGTAGAAGTCGCCAGCACCAGTGGTGTCCACGCGCTTTGCTGCTGCCATAATACCCACGTGCACGAGCTCCTCGCCACGCTTAATCAGAGCACCACGCATGCCAATCTTCACCACCGCCAATTCACACATCGCAGCGATGTGGTCGAGTGCCTTGTGTGGGTCGCTCTCGCCAGTAAAGGCGCGCGCCTCATCCTCATTCGCAAAGAGAATGTCGACGTGCTTCTCTACGATATCGTGCAAGAAGTCGCGGTTCTCCTCTACGACATTGAACGATGCGAGGTCGATGGCAACCTTCAGGCCGTGCTCCTTGGCCTGCTCGATAGTTCTGCGGATAAGGTCGTGATCCTGAACGAGG